>JBBIJH010000142.1:5123-7168 GCA_037446075.1 Ignavibacteriales bacterium | reverse complement strand
CCAATCAGGTAAGTCTCGTGCGCCACCTTTAGCACTTCCGTGATTTTGAAATCTCCTCGGATCATCATTCCTTGAACGTCTTTGTAGTGTCGCGCTTCGTCCCCCGGGTTGGCGGGAATGTTCTTCGGCCACGAATGCTCTCGATCTCGTCCTCCTCAGTCTTTTTCCGATCGGTGATGGAAGTGGTGTCCGTCGGAGCGATGCCGCTTGGATGATCCTGCCTCGGAGGTTTCTTCTCTACACCTTCCCCGCCCTGTTCAGAAGAATCCATTCGTGTAGCCCTTTCTGATCGATCCAATTCCGCCTCCGTCACTTTCGTCCCAACGCTTGCTGAGTACGTGGAGGCTGGATAGCGGTTCAATAATTTTCTGTAGTTCGCGATAGCGCTGTCTGAATTATGCCCGATATTCTCGTAAATCCAACCGATGGCGTATTGAGCTTTAGGACAGTAAGAAGAGAGTGGATACTCCTTCAGCAATCTTTCCAAGAGCTCGATTGCTTCGGGGCCACGGTTGCTCAGCATCAGCTGCTCTGCTTGACGATAGAGAGAAGCAGCGGGATCTTCAGCTGTCGTGTCTGTCCCGAGACCAAGTAAACGCCGGACTTCGGCTGCATACTTCGTTCGAGGATATTCTGAAATGATCCTATTGTAGATTGAATCCACAGCTCCCTGATCACGAGGGTTGTGTGACTGTCGAATCTCAGCCATCGTGAAGAGTGCCCGTGCAGCGAGATCGGAATCCGGTGAAACGAGCGTCGTCTGAGTGCACCAGAACAAAGCCGAATCCGGCTCCTCAAGATCGAGGAAGAACAACGTGCCAAGATCGTACGTGTGCCGTGCAAGCGTAAGCCTTAGATTCTCCAGCGTCGGGGAACCCTTCGCCACACCCCAGATTTCGAAGTGGAACCCTCGGACGGAATCTTGCACGGCAGCTCCACTTGATGAAGAGCTATCCACGCGTACTGATTGGGTTGTATCCGGGGGAGCACCTTGGCTGCGATATGCCTGAACTAATAAGCTGTCTGTGTTGTAAATTGATTGTCGGTAGAAGAAGTAACGCCGAAGGTTGTCGGCTCTCCGCGTCGCAAGGGGAGTAATCTCAGACGGCGGATATTCTGATCTTGCTCTCGCGTAATTTGTGTCCGCCGCGCGATAGTTACGCAGTGTTTTTTCGTACAACAGGCCAAGCTGATAATATCCTTTGGCAGCCGCGTCTGTCCGTGCGTACGTCGTGTCGATGACTTGGTACCCTGCAATAGCTTCCTCAATCTGACCCATCGCTCTCAGCGTGTTTGCGATCTCGAGCTTTATTGTCGGGAAGAACCGACTGTTCGCATTATCCGCAAGAAGGCCATTCAGGACGTTCATTGCTTCTCTGTACTGACCTGCTTGCGTAGCGTTCACTGCAAAATGAAGCTGAGACAGATACTTCAGGTGGTCATCCGGGTCGAAGTCGCGAACCTTCTGGTATGCTGCAGCCGCTTCCGCGTAAGCTCCCTTCTTCTCGTGGAGTTCACCGATCCGATACTGCGCTTGAGCTTTGAAATCGCGCTCGTCTGTCCGTGCGATTACGTCTTGATACGCGGCGATCGCTTCGGCGTGTGAGCCCCGCTCGTCATAAATCTCTCCCAGAGTGAGCAAAGCCTCTGCCGCGATTTCACCCTTCCCTTGGACAATTGCGGTTTCAGCGGCCACTTTTAACTCTCGGATTCCTTGCTCGAAGTCGTTAGAGCGCCGGTAAGATTTCCCAAGCCACAAGTGTGCTTCGAGGATCAAATCACTGTTTGGAATCTGCTCGAGAAGCTCGTTGAACTTTCGCTCGGCTTTCGTGTACTCCCCCATGTGGAAATAAGACTTTCCGATCAGCATCAGGGCATCGTCGACCCATTTGCTGTTAGGGTAGTACATCAAAAGCTTGGAGCATTTCTCGATTACCGACGTTAGCTTTTGTCGGACGTTTTGAGAGATCTCTTTTTGCGGGGGGAGCCCTCTCTCCCTTTGGCTCCTCTCAGTCGTCTCAATCTCGACGATCGCCTCTTTATAC
>JBBIJH010000142.1:2005-5078 GCA_037446075.1 Ignavibacteriales bacterium | reverse complement strand
ATTCTGGGCGGAAACAGATCGGAAATTGAACAGCCATTCCCGGAAACCAGCAGGAGCAGAAGGAGGCCGCAAAAAGCTACAATGAGTGTCCTATCGAATCTTGGTGCTTTCACCAATGAGGCCCAGGCTGAATGAGGATGCGCAGCTATCGTCGTGTAATATACCACATGCGGGGAATTTTATCAAGGAAGAACCGTGCGATTAAACTTTTGCCCGTCCTTGTCATCAAATGGAGTGAAGAAAGCAATGGAACGTTACACATCATGAAGGAGGTTCAAATGAAGCGATTCATCGCACTCGCCGTATGGAGTCTGTTGTTCATAGCGCCCGGTCAACTCATAGCCCAGCTTGTCGAGGGGGACGATCCGCTGGATGTAGTACCGCAGCAGCCACTCATCGAGCGTCTGAAACTCAGTGACCAGCAGAAAAAGCAGTTTGAACAGATGAGAATCGAGATGGAGAAACAGATGGTCGATGTGAGATCAAAAGTTCAGAAGGCGGCTCGCGACTTGCGTCAGCTTCAGAGCGCAGAGAATCTGGACAAGGCTGCGATGGAAAAGAAGATCGGGGAGATTGCCCAGCTTCGAGGTCAGATGGCTTCCATGCGCCTGAATCACTGGTTCGAAGTCAACAAGCTGTTGAATGCCGACCAGCAAAAAGTGTGGCGCGAAGTCTTGAAGCATCCTTTAAGAGAGAGGCTCCGTGAATTCAGGGGCAGGAGGATGATGCATGATGTCCGCCCATTCATGGGGGGAAGAACGGGGCGCGGCATGTTAACCCCGGAGATTAGGCAACGTATTCGGGATCGGATTCGGGAGTTCATAGCTCCGGGCCCTGAAAAGAAGTGATTCTCTGGATGTGTGAGAGCCTCCGCGGACTGCAGTCAACAGCGGAGGCTTTTTAATATCCCCGCTCCTTGATCACCACGTTCAACAGTTCCTTCCCTTCTAAGTAGCGCTGCAGGTTTTCCAGGAAAAGAGTCACAGCTTCCGTCATGTAATGAGGAAGAAAACCCCCCACGTGCGGAGTAACGATGACGTTCTCCATCTCCCACAGCGGACTTGAAGCGGGGAGAGGTTCTTCGACAAACACATCAAGTCCGGCGCCTTTGATCTTCCCTTCTCTCAAAGCCCGAATCAAGTCTTCTTCATTGACGATTGCCCCACGTGCGAGGTTGTAAAAATACGGGCGTTGTTTCATCAGATCAAATTCTTTTCTGGTGATGAGATTCCTTGTCTTTTTGGTCAAGGGCAAGACAACGACAAGATGATCAGATTCCTCCAGGAGGTGCTGAAGATTTTCTGGGCCCAGAACGACGTCGACATGTTGGGCTGGCAATGCGGGGTTGTTCCTCAGCCCCATCACTCTCATGCCAAACCCTTTGGCTACCTTTGCGATCTCTGAGCCGATACTTCCAAGGCCAAGGATTCCGATTGTCGATCCCGACAACAGCTCCATCTCTCGGAAGGGGCTGACGTCCCATACCTTCTGAGCCTTCTGCTTGTCGAACGTTCGGAGCTTCCGTGTGAAAGTGAGCATCATGCCAAAGAGAAGCTCCGTCATCTGATGCTTGTGGATGCCTCTGCTCGTTGTCAACACAATATCGCTCTCGATTAATTCAGGATAAAGCATGCTCTCTGCCCCAGCGTATGCGAGATGGACCCATCGAAGTTTGGGGGCAAGACGGAGATAAGCAGGTTCGAGATGTCCGAAGACGATCTCTGCTTCTGGTAGATGTTTTTCCACGTGTAAGTTTTCTGGTGAGTAATAGACCTTGAGGTCGGGGGAGTGAGCCTCGATTCTCCCAAGATTCGCCGGTGAGAGTTTGTACGTCACGAGGAGAGGAACTTTTCTGGACATCACAGGAAAGAGTCTGAGTGAAATCAGGTCTTACCGCTCTGTGGCGGGAGGGGGAGCCATATCGCTGCTGTGACCGGGGAAGAACTTTGCCTTCGGATCGATGAATGCCTTGGCAGCATTGACGGCAATCGCAGCTTCACCGAAACCAGTTGCGATCAGTTTTAATTTGCCGGGGTACGTTACGATATCCCCAGCTGCATAGATACCCGGAATATTTGTCTCCATCCTGCTGTTCACTTTAATGTCGTTCTTCTCGATCTCCAGTCCCCACTCTGTAATCCGCCCAAGAGTTGCCACAAAGCCAAGACTCAGAAGAATACAGTCGACGGGTAAGGTTTCTTCTTCCTTCGTACGATTCTGGAAGATGATTGCTTTCTCAACTGATTCGTTCCCAAGAATCGCCTTTAGCTCGTAGAACAACTTCACACGTGTTCTCGAGGCTAGGAGCCTCTTCACGCTGTCCTCATGTGCGCGGAAGAGGTCGCGGCGATGAATCAGCGTGATGCTTCGTGCATGTCCCTCGAGATTGAGAGCCCAATCCACGGCGCTGTCACCGCCCCCTACGATGAGAAGGTCCTTGTCCTTCAGCAGGGATTTCTCCTTCACGAAGTAGTAAACGCCCTTACCCTCGAATCTCTCGGCGTCCGGAAGATGGAGCTTCCGAGGAGCAAAAGCTCCGAGGCCAACAGTGAGCAAAAGGGCTTTCGAAAGATGCTCCTCCCCTTTGTTCGTTGTGAGTCCGATCAGTCGTTGCTCACCAACCTGGGTGATCTTCATACCAACGATGCGCTCCTCGAGATAAATCGCTGGGTGGTAGGCACATGCTTGCTCGGTCAGATTCTTTACAAGGTCTTTCGCGAGGATCTTCGGAAAGCCTGCAACGTCGTAGATGTATTTCTCAGGATAAAGCGCTGTGAGCTGGCCTCCCAGCTCGGGTAACGCATCGATGATCTTTGTCCTCATCTGACGTAGCCCTGCGTAGTAGGCCGCGAAGAGACCTGTGGGTCCACCGCCGATAATTGTAAGGTCAAAAAGATCCATTCGTACAGCTCAGTGGATTCCTTGGCGCCGTCACCGGGGGTTCGTGGGCCGTAGATCGATTTCACTCACCATGGCGCGCTGGGGCATTTTCACGGCCGCCAGGATAGTCTCTGCAACATCTTCAGCATGAAGGATGTTCGTTTTCGCTGCAACCCTGGGAGAAAAGGATGTT
>JBBIJH010000142.1:0-1995 GCA_037446075.1 Ignavibacteriales bacterium | reverse complement strand
ATCCGGGGCAGATTGTGATCACACGAACATTATGCTCGCGTACTTCCAGCATGAGGCAGCGGGAAAATCCGATCAAAGCCCACTTCGATGCACAGTATCCAGCTCCTCCAACGAAGGCATTTCGTCCCGCAAGGGAGGAAATGTTGACGATGACACCCTCGTTCTGTCTAATCATGTGAGGCAGTACCGCTTTCGTCGCATAAAATACCCCGAACAGATTTACGTCGAAAACCGACCGGAGATCCTCAGCTTTCATCTCCACCACCTTTGATGACAATCCGACCCCCGCATTGTTGATGAGAATGTCAACGCGACCGAAGGAGCGGATAGCTGAATCGACCATCCTTCGTGCGTCATCTTCTCGGGTGACATCCGTGGGAACGACCAGAGCCGTGCCGCCATTTGCTTTTACTTCTTCGGCGACTCGCTCAAGCTCGCTCTTGGTTCTTGAGGCCAGGACGATCGAAGTGCGCTCTCTTGCAAATGTCCGTGCAATAGCTCGCCCAATTCCACGTCCGGCGCCGGTGACGATGACAACTTTGTTGTTCAGATCGATGCTCATCTCCCCGCGAAACTTGTTACGGTAAATCTCCTAGTTGAGGCCGGATAACGACTTCTTCCGTGTGAACCCTCTCCGGTTGTTGATACACCGCCACGACCATAGCCGCAACGTCAGCGGGCTGCATCATCCGATGGCGGTACTTGCGTCGGTCGGATGCGCTCCACATCTTGGTTTCTGTTGAACCAGGGATCACAGCCGTCACTTTGATCCCAAAGGGCCTAACCTCTTCTCGCAAGACGTTCGTGAGAGCGAGGGCTCCGGCCTTCGACGCACTGTATGCGCCGGACTCAGTGAAGGTTTTTCGTGAAGCAGTGGAGATGATATTGATGATGTGTCCGAAACGGCGGCGAATCATCGATTCGAGTACCGCTTTGACGCAGAGGAATGTACCCCGCAGGTTGGTCTTGATGACCTCGTCAAATTCTTCGGCTGTAGTAGATCGAATGGATTTGAAATAAGTTACTCCAGCATTGTTAACGAGTACATCGACGCGGCCAAAGCGAGAGAAAACTTCCTCGGCGGTTGACCTCACACTTTTCTCCGAACGAACATCACAGACGTAAGCATGAGCTATCCCCCCTGCCCTCCGAATCTCTTTGACCAGCCTATCCAAGCCGAGCTTGCCTCTTGAGGTGGCGATGACCGTTCCCCCAATCCGCGCAAACGCTTTCGCGATTTCTCGGCCGATGCCTTGGCTCGCGCCCGTCACCCAAACGACTGCAGGCTTCTGATCGGCTCTCTTGACCAATCCTACGTGAGTTTGCTGGATATTAACCGTAGAAATTCCCCTCGTGTCTTCTCGTCCTCCCTGAAAACTCCGAGCATTGCGCTTGTGGTGGCAAGAGAATTCTGCTTTTCGACCCCGCGCATCATCATGCAGAGGTGCCGCGCTTCGATGACGACGGCAACCCCGATCGGCTGCAGGCATTCGTAGAGCGTCTCCGCAATCTGTTGTGTGAGTCTTTCTTGCACCTGGAGACGACGACTGAAGACTTCCACAACTCGAGGGACTTTGCTCAGTCCGAGGATTTTTCCATTCGGAATGTATGCGACGTGGCACTTGCCGTAGAACGGCAACAAGTGGTGCTCGCACAAACTGAAGAAGTCAATGTCCTTGACAATCACCATCTCATTATACTTTTCGTCGTATACGGCTCCGTTCAACACTTTCTTGATATCTTGTCTATACCCGCTCGTGAGGTACTCATACGCCTTCGCTACCCGCCTGGGCGTCTTGAGCAACCCCTCTCGGTTTGGGTCCTCGCCAATTTGTTTCAGAAGATCTCGGATGAGGTCTTCGAGCAGTAAATCCTCCTTGATCACAGCTTCAAGTCTCACTTCTTACTCTCCTCGGTATTCAACATAGTTTTTGTCAGACTCGTACACACGAACCGAATGAAGTTTTCCCTCGCGAATCTTATCCGAAAGGATTT
>JBBIJH010000141.1:0-7186 GCA_037446075.1 Ignavibacteriales bacterium | reverse complement strand
AGGGCACATCAACGCGCACTCCTGCCTCCTTTGCGACCCGGAGAAGATCGTACAGGTTCTCCCGCCATCGCGGTAACGTCCAGGGCTGGATCGCCCCTTCTCGAATCGTCTTCTCTCTCTTCGGGACGACCAAGTCCAGGTCGATCCCAATGGACCGGCCAAAGCCCTGGCATTTCGGACATGCACCGTATGGACTATTGAAGGAAAAGAGTTTGGGTTCCGGGTCTTCATATCGGATGCCGCATTGGGCGCACTCGAACCGGTTGGTGAACTTTGTCTCCTCACCCGTCTCGGCATTCTTGAGGATGACGTGGCCCTCCCCCTCGCTAAAGGCTATCTCGACGGAGTCCGCAAGTCGTTTCTCGTCTTCTTCGGTTCTCAAGATCAGCCGGTCGACGAGGACGTTCACGCCTCTGTTACTCTTTCCTTTGAACTTCGCTTCATTGAGATCGAGGATCTGGCCATCAAGAATCAACCGGAAAAATCCTTTCTTTCTGAGCATCTCGATTTCTTGGGCCACGGAGACCTTCGGGTGCTCGGGCAGAGGAAACAAGACATATAACCTCAGGGCTTCTGAGCCAGCCCGGGACCTCTGGTTTCGCACGCTTTCTAGGACTGTGCGAACGGAATCTCTCCTTATCCTTGCCCCACACTTGATACAGTGAGTCTCACCGATCCGAGCGAACAGGAGACGCAAGTAGTCGTAGATCTCGGTCGTCGTCCCGACTGTGGAGCGGGGGTTCCGGACGTTCGCCTTTTGTTCAATTGCCATCGCCGGGCTGATGCCTTCGATGTGATCGACGTCCGGCTTGTCCATCCGTTCAAGAAACTGCCGCGCATACGCCGAGAGACTCTCCACGTACCGCCGTTGCCCCTCCGCGTAGATCGTGTCGAAGGCGAGGCTCGATTTGCCGGAGCCGCTGACGCCAGTGAAGACAATAAGTTTGTTCCTGGGTAGCTCGAGGCTGATATTCTTCAAATTGTGGACTCGAGCGCCACGGATGATAATTCCCTGGCTGCCACCTTCTGGGGGCGAAGGGGGACGCTGGAGCACTCTGTTCTGTAGCTTCTCTATTTCTGTCTGCATCTGGAAAGTGCTAATCTGAATACCCCTCGATCTAAGAACTTACATCTCGTTAACGAATTAGTCAAATGTCACCAGTTATGGCTGAATCACCATCACTTTTCAGAGAGCTGCCTATACTTTTCCCGGTATTTTTCATACAAGAGCTTGTGCTTATCGCGCAAATCGACTTTCTTGCCCTGAATAAACGCCTGCTCCACCGAACTGGAAAGCTCCAGTGGATCTCCGTTCGTGATAATGAGCGTTGCATCTTTTCCGATCTCGAGAGAGCCGACCCGATCGGCGATCCCAAGGAGCTCCGCCGCATACAGCGTGATCGCCTTCAGGCCGTCCTCTTTCGGCAAGCCGTAGGCGACCGCCGTGGCCGCGTGGTGCGGAACGTTCCGTGAATTCGATGCGCTACCATCCCCTGCAATACAGAACCGAACACCCGCCGCCTGTAACTTTGCAGGCAGGGTATACTGCACGTCGTAATCGTCAAAGCGCCGTGCAGGTGGCGTGTGAATAGGGCGGACAATCACCGGGATGTCCTTCTCCTTCAACTGGTCGGCGACACGCCACGCATCTCGTCCTCCCACGATCACCAGCTTCACCTCCTCCTGCTCTGCCCATGCAACGGCAGCTTGGATCTGTGCAACCTCGTTTGCATTGACGAACACGGGCACTTTCCGTTCTAGCACCGGGATCATCGCTTCCCAACGTAAATCTGTATCGTGGTAGGGGATGCCTCTCTGCGCCTCCGCTTTCTTGGCAATCAGGTAAGCTCGTGCAGATGCAAAGGCATCGCGCAGGGCTTTCAACTGCTGGTCACGTTGACGCTGCCAGTCCTCCCGCGTCTGCTGCCCCGCACCGAAGCCGAATCCTCCCGGCGTGTACACCATGGAGGGCCAGTTGAGAACAAGACCCAGTGGAGCTTTAAGCGTCATCTCCTCCCAAGTCCAGCCGTCCATCATCATCGCCGCCGCCGTGCCAGAGAGCAGACCTCCCCCCGGCGAAGTGCCTGTGACGAGGATGCCGCCAGAGCGTGCAACAGGAAAGAGTTCGCTCTCCGGATTGACAGCGACCTCTGCACGTACATTGGGATTGATGGTGCCGACTTCCTGAATATCCAATGTCCCACGAACCGAGCCGATTTCTGTCAACCCCATGTTCGTGCTTGCATCAATCAAGCCGGGGTAGACGTGTCTCCCCGTGAGATCCACGCGCTCAGCGTCTGCAGGGATGGCCACATCTTCTCCCAATGCAACGATTTTTCCTTTCTCGAACAGGATTGTGCCGTTCTCAATGGTAGGACCACTGACAGTATGAATGGTTCCACCCAAGAGCGCAATCGGTTTCTTCTGCTTCGGAGCAGGGATTGGGTCGGAAGCGAGTAGCAGCCCGGGAAAGGTTAAAACACAGAACAGGGTGGCAGCGGAGATCTTCGCTGCGCTGACAGTGATGCGATTTTTAGTTCTCATGGTCGAACCCCTCCATACAGGATTGCAAACGGTCTTCATTCGGGCGGCGGAAGCGGCTCGGCCGCCCGCTTGTTGGTGGCTGTGGCGACTGCTGTTTGGTAGCTAAGACCTTCTGAATCAAAGCAGCTCGCTCTTTCTGGATTTGCTCGCGTAGCTGCTTGTCCTCATCCACGTCGAAGTATCTTCGCCCATCGACCCAGGTCTGAAGACACTTGGTGTAAGTCGAAAGCGGGTTACCGTTCCAAATGACAAAATCAGCATCTTTGCCGACCTCGAGAGAACCCACTTTGTCTGCAATGCCCAACTGCTTCGCCGGGTTGATGGTCACGAAATTGAGTGCTTCTTCTTCCGACAATCCGAACTTGATTGCTTTCGATGCCTCCCAGTTCATCCTTGAAGCAAGCTGAGAGTTGTCGGAGTTGTATGAGACGACAACGCCCTGTGATGCCATGAGGGGACCGTTGCCGGGAATTGCATCCCAGGCTTCGATCTTGTACGCCCACCAATCGCTGAAGGTCGACCCGCCAGCGCCGTGCTTTGCCAATGCGTCTGCGACTTTGTAGCCTTCGAGCACGTGCTGAAATGTCGCAATACGAAATCCGAACTCTTCCGCCAGTCGCAGCATCATCAAGATCTCGTCCTGGCGATAACTATGACAATGCACCAAGCGCTCCCCAGTGAGAACCTCCACAAGGGCATCCAGCTCGAGGTCCTTGCGCGGCGGGATCTTTGCTCTATCCCGTTGCCACTCTTTCCACGCCCGCTGATAGTCCTGTGCCGCCTTGAATCGGTCGCGAATGATCTGTTCAACCCCCATGCGTGTGGCGGGGTAAGGAACCTGTTGACCCGCCGGAAGATTCACGTTGCTGCTTTTCACATTCTCCCCAAGGGCAAACTTGATCCCCTTGGGTGCCCCAGCGATCAGGAGCTCGTCGGGCAAAGCCCCCCAACGCCACTTGACTGTGGCGTTCTGTCCCCCGATGGGGTTCGCTGAGCCATGGAGAATATTTGCTGCCGTTGTTCCCCCCGCAAGTTGACGATAAATCCAGATGTTGTCGCAATCGATCACATCTTCAATCCGCACCTCTGCAGTGACAACTTGCGCTCCTTCATTCACGGCACCTGAAACCGCCGTGTGAGAATGAGCATCTATGAGTCCCGGGGTGATGTGCTTGCCCGTCGCGTCGATTACCAGAGCATTTGTGGGCGCCACCAAGTTCTTGCCGAGCCCGGCGATCTTCCCTCGTGTAATGAGTATATCTGCGCCTTCAAGTTTACCCTGTCGGCTCTGAGTCCAAAGGACTGCGTTCTTAATCAGCACGCTCGCAGGTTGGTCGGGTTGCTGCCTTCGACCATACTCCCCCGGAGGAAAGACATCGGGGAATGAGGCCATCAGTGGTTTCTTGGGTTTCGAAGTATCCGGCTCAGCTCTACTTATCCCTGATCGCATCGCAGACCAAGTGAAGGCTGTGCCGTCTGGCAACTCCCCAATGCCGTTCATCTCCGTCGCAGTGACCGCCCCGGACATTCTCATTGTACCCGGTATTCCGATCGAATCGGTGTTCACTGTGAGTGCAAGTCTACCTGCAGAATAGGTAGCGGATGTGAGAGGCACTTTCTTATTCTGCCACCGGATGCTGCCCGTCAGTTTCTCCACCTCACCGCCCAGTGTGAGAGTATCGGTTTGACCCGGTTTCACAGAGATCTTAACGCTCCACGTCCCTCGCGTGTCTGCGGCTGGCGGCGGCTTGACCTCGAATCGTTTTCCGTCGATCCACACCTCGCGAATCCTCGTCTTCTCACCGAACAGATCGCCGTCCGCCACTACAATGTTGGCGACCTTTCCCACGTCGAGTGTTCCAAAGGAATTCTCGATCCCCAGCAATCTGGCAGGAGTGGTCGTCAGAGCGGCCAGTGCTCCATCACTGCTGAGGCCGCGCTCAATTGCCTTGCGAACCTGGCCGAGGAATGTTCCTACATCCGGCAGCGTCGCGGAGGTAAGAGCGATCGGAGCACCTGCTTTTTCTAATCTTCCGGCGTTTTCAGGAGCCGCATCCCAATGCTGAAGTTCCTCCAGTGTCACGGTAAGCGCGTCTTCTGGGGTATCAACGACTGGAAGTTCGGGGAAACTCAGCGGCACGATAACGGGGAGCTTCGTTCCTTTGACTGCCCCCAGCCGACGATATTCATGTCCACTACCCCGGACAATCAGGTTAAGGTTGAATTCCTTGCCTATTTTTGCTGCACGGAGAAAATTGAGTTCGTCGTCCACCTCCATGATCACCGGTTGGCGGCGTCGGAGCGCATCCTGGAGTGCAGCAAGAGCGTTATTTGTCTCCGGGCGGGTCTGGTTGGGAATTCTTCTGTAAGAGTCCCACGCCTGCCCGTACCAATCGGCGTCGTACCACGTCTGGCGGATCAATGCGATGACACCCATCAGGGAACTTGGATACTGTCCGCTGCCAAAACCTCCGCGGACTTCGAACGCGACATGTTGCGCCACATTGCGTTTGACGATCAAGTCGGCTCCCGTGCTGTCGCCAAGTTGTACGAGCGCGCTTGCGCCGCGAAAGATGCCGCGTTGGGGGGTCGCGAGGACGAGCGTAAATCCCTGGGAACGGAGCTTCTCCGCCACCATCCGGTCGGCCACAAATTCCGCCCCAATGTCAACATCCGCCCGCACTTTGTTATTCCAGTGTGCCGCGCCTTTTGGTTGCTCCTGCTGTTGTTGGGCTGAGGTGCTGGCTTGGCCCGGTCGCTGTGCGGGTGGCCGCGGAACGCCATAGTCGGAGGAAAGGTCAATCAGCCCGGGGTACAATACATAGCCTGACATATCAAGCACCCGTGCATCGGCCGGGATAATGACGTTATCCCCGACCGCCTCGATTGTCCCATCGCGGACGATAAGCGCTCCTTTCGTTATCACCTTTCCCGGTGAGACGACTATCTTCGCGTTCGTAAAGGCGAAGATGGACGGTGTGTTCTCTCGCAGCGCAACGGGTGGTGCAGTTTGCGCCCGTGCGATTGCAAGAGTGGCTACAAGCAGAACTACAGTGGGGCAAATTCGGTGCATACCGGAACCTCCTTTCGAAACGATAAGCGGTAGAGAAAAAACCCTATCAGGGCTTCAGAACGCAACGGCGCAAAACCCTACACCTCCTCCCACAAGCGAACAAATCAGATTCACAAGGTCATTCGTCATCCATTTCTGTCCCCTTGCCAGATTCGAGCTACTGCCGCGACAGTGCAGCCTGCGCTCTATCACTTTTCCGCATGACGGACAGCGATACTGCGCTTGAAGAGTCGCACCAAGCACGCTATCGCTAAGATTACCGACAAGGCCGGAAAGAACGACCGTGAAAAGAACAACCCACATGGATGTGCCATCGAGCTGAGTCCCCCGAAGCCACCAGATTGCGCTTACGAATATCAAGATCGAGCCGAGGAGACCCGCTGACACTCCGAGAGGGCTAATTGCTCCAGAAGTCCCTCTTGTCACCCTAACCAAGTTGGTAATCAATCTTGGCTGCTTTCTTGAGAACACTCCCAGTTCAGTCGACCAGGTGTCCGCCGTTACAGCCGATAGCGATCCCAGATACGCGAGATAGTAGCGTTCGTCGGATTGCATATACCAAAGGACGACCAGAAGGGTTGGTACTCCGCCGTTGGCAAACACTTGACCAGCATCCCTCCTGCTTGATTTCGCGAAGAGGTCAGAGAGGTTCTTTTTCATGTCTCCATTGATTCGCGAGAGAAGACTTGAAGAGATGAAAAAGGTTAGAACTGGAACGGCGAAACGCCACCCGCCCAGTCCGAAGATCGGCACAGCAAACAAGAAAGTTGCAATCGCGCCGCTTCCAGAGAGGAACCGAGCAAAATAGGAGGCCGCCGAAATCACTAAGCCCGCTAGGACCGCTTCAAGGAACATCATTGCCGCAGCACCTGATGCAAGAGCATGATCATAATCGTGTGTGAATCTTCACCAGTAAACTTCAACTTTTCATCTGCGACGACAAACTTGGAAAAGCTTCGCTCGAGTTCGGCCTTGGAGTACTGCCGCGACTGATCTCGATATTCCCGGAGACGGGTTGGAGATACTCTCAGCAACCGACACAACTCTCCTTCTGACATTTTCCGTTCAAGACCACCTTTGAGTTTCAAAAGTCTCATGAAGTGATTGTTGATGGCGGCAACCATTCTCGCGGGCCACTCCCCAAACTCCAGCATTCGTTCACAGATTTCAAGGGAACGCCGCGGGTCTCGACTTCCGACAGCCTTTGACAGCTCAAAGAGAGTATAGCTCTTGGTGACCTGCACGACGCTTTCCACATCTTCCTCGTTTATCTCGATCCGATCTGCTACATAGAGACTTACCTTCTCCAACTCACGGTCCAGTGCGCGCAGGGAATGATCAACGTACTCGAGCAAAACCTCCACAGCTTCCGGGGTGATCTTCTTTCCATATACTCTTGTACGCTCTGAAATCCACGCGGCAAGCTCTGGTCCAGTGATCCGATTAAACTTCACGACAGCCGCATTCTCCTCCACAAGTCGATCCTCCTTCCCGTAGACCAGAACCAAGACGGTGCACAAAGACGGGTTATCAAGGTAGGAATAAATATCTTCTTTCACCGAGAGTCGC
>JBBIJH010000140.1:0-7261 GCA_037446075.1 Ignavibacteriales bacterium | reverse complement strand
TTTAAGATGATTCTCACTTCAATTGCCCTCCTTACCCTACGAGGAAGATATGGCCCAAGATAACCTGTCGTCCTCCGAAGTGTTAGCGCTCGCCCTAAGAGCAGAGATTGACGCGCAGAGCCTGTATGAACACCTCTCCGAACGTGCTCGGCAAGTGCGCGCGAAGGAGAGGTTTGCTCTCCTTGCCACCGAGGAGCGTCAGCATCAGGATATGCTGGAAAAAAAATATGCGGAGCTGTTTCCAGAGATCCCCCTCAAGTTGCCTCCTTCATTGCTGCCGCCAGCACTTCAATCGCTCGACCTGTCGAAAGAGCCGGACTTGGCGGAGGCTCTGAAAGTTGCCATCGCGGCCGAGCAAGGTTCGAGGAAGATTTATCTTGAGTGCGTAGACAAGGTGGAAGATGCCGCGACGAAGGCGATGCTGAGATACCTCGCACAATGGGAACACACCCACGAAGTGATGCTGACAGCGGAGTACGACTTGCTCATGAATTTTCCTGGCAACTATGGAGTGAGCTGAACACCGGAATAATCCTGCTTTTTCCTATCACCCAGGAAGCCCTGGGAGTGGTTAGCCCTTAACGCTTTTCCCCCGTATTCGCGTGACCCCCTCGAAGTGATCGGAGGTAGTCGGACCCGTCGGAGCCTTCGGGGACTCCCGAATGAGATTGAGACTGGTGGGTTTGAAGTTCGAGATGCTTCTCACCCATGCGAAAGGTGCCTTTGCCAATTTGCAGACATGAGAGAACCCGCCTTGGAGATGTGCCCCTCTATCGCTAAATAAGCGGTTCCTTCAGAGCGAAACGAATGGCCCAGTTCTTGCAGGCGGAACGACGGGAATTGCGTCGCAACTCACCCGCTCCCCACGATTGTGGCCCGGAGTGCCATGTATCGCTTTCCGTTCCTAGGAGTAAGGGACCCCGGAATCTTTTCCCTGATTCCGCCCTGGCATTCTCGCTCTGACCACCGGAATCTGTTGCCCCTGTTGATCATCATCCCTCGTGTCAAGCTTGCACGCCGTGCTTACTTCTCTGGGCGCAGTCTGGGACGGCAAATCGCCTTTTTCCACACTCTGAGGAATCTATGGACCATCTTGCGGTTCCAAGTCTTTTACAAGAGGTCCGTAAGTTCGGGACATTTGACGCCAATGCATGCCTGAGCTGCGGCAGTTGCACTATCGTGTGCAATTTGTCCGATGGCGCAGCGTCATTTCCTCGCCGCCCCATCCGCCGTGCACTCCTCGGGTTAAAAGATTCCTTGCGTGGAAGCCTCGAACCCTGGCTCTGCCATGATTGTGGCGATTGTTCCATCGCCTGCCCGCGACAAGCTGAGCCGCGTGAGTCCATGATGACGCTGCGACGCTATCTGATCGCACAGTACGATTTCACTCGCCTCGCTTCAGTTGTTCTGGGATCACGCTTTGGAGAAATCATTTCGCTCTCGTTCGTCAGCGTGCTCGTTTTTGGGCTAGTGCTCTATTATCACTTTCTCTACGCCGAAGTTTCTATGACGGTGTCGGAGTTTCTCGCGACCCCAATGGGGCTCGAGCACATGTTCCCCCTCATCCGGAACTTTACGATCGTCGTCTTCCTTATCCAGATTTTCTTTGTCCTGATGAACATCGTCCGGATGCACCGCTTCACGATGCGAACAGTCGAGGCAGTGAGAACACCGTTCCATTTCTACCTTATCGAGGCAAAGACGGCAGTAATCCACATGTTCTCCCACAAGAACATCAGGAAGTGCATTCAGGAGATTCACAAGAAGCGTTGGACAAAGCACTGGTTGCTCGGCTTAGCGGTGTCGGTGATGATGTTCATCAAGTTCTTCTTCCTTGATTGGTTTCAGACCGATGCGATCCATCCTCTATACCATCCCCAGCGATGGTTAGGATATCTTGCCGCGGCAATCTTACTGTACATTCCACTGGATATTCTCGTTAGCCGAGTCAAGAAACGAGTGGAGATGCACAAGTTTTCCGAGCCGAGCGATCTGATTCTGCCGGTGATGTTGATTCTCGTAGCGCTCAGCGGACTGGCTGTTCACGTGTTTCGCTACCTGGAGTTTATCTTGACTTCTCACATTCTCTATGCCGTACATCTTGGCGTTGCTGTGCCGCTCGTTCTCATCGAACTCCCATTCGGGAAGTGGTCGCACGCTGTTTACCGGCCGATTGCAATTTATTTCCAGAGAGTCAAAGAGCGAGCACTCGCGCAACAAGCGGCCAAGCAACCTTCGGAAGAGCTTCTTCCCGCAGGCCTATGACCTCATAGAGGAGTTCAATTGGCATGAGTGGCAGAGGACAGAACAAAAAAATCGGCGCTGCATTAGTGGTCGGCGGCGGCATTGGCGGCATGCAGGCCGCACTCGATTTAGCCGAGGCCGGGATCAAAGTGTATCTCGCCGAGAGCAAGCCAGCGATCGGCGGCGTCATGTCGCAGCTCGACAAGACGTTCCCCACGAACGACTGCGCGATGTGCACAATCGCCCCGCGCTTGGTTTCGATCGGCAGGCACAAGGATATCGATGTTCTCACGCTTTCAGAAGTGGAAAGAATCGAGGGCCAGCCCGGCAACTTCAAAGTGACTTTGAAACGAAAAGCACGTTACGTGGATGAAGCTGCCTGCACTGGCTGCGGTGCATGTGTTGTCAACTGTCCGACGCGCACCTTTGTTCAAGTGCAGGAGACAAAGAAAGTGGAGCTGCCACCCCAGTTCAAGGAACAAGTAATCTCCATCGTAGAAAGTAACAAGGAGAGGGATGGGCCACTGATGCCGATTCTCCAGCAGATCAACGCAGCGTTCAATTACTTGCCGGAACCGGTGCTGCGGTATGTCTCGGAGGAGACAGGGTACTCGTTGTCTCACATCATGAGGGTGGCAACGTTTTACAGCGCGTTCAGCATCGTGCCCAGAGGAAAATATGTCGTGAATGTCTGCTTGGGAACGACATGCTATGTCCGGGGAAGCGAAAGGTTGATGGAGAAATTTAGCGACACACTGAAGATTCATCCGGAGGAATCAACACCAGACATGCTCTTCACGTTGAAGAGTGTCCGATGTATCGGATGTTGTGGATTGGCACCCGCCGTGATGGTGGGAGATACAGTCTATGGAAAGATGACCGTCAAGGAGGTGCCGGGTATTATCAATAAGTATCGAGAGTTGCCTGCCCATGCCGAAGCTCACGCTTGATGAATTGAGGAAGAAAAGGGAAGAAGCACGAAAGAGTATCTACCTCCGAGAAGGCGAGTTCAAGGGGAAGATCATCGTGCACATGGGGACCTGCGGAATCGCCGCAGGTGCTAGGTCCATTGTATCGGCATTCTTGGAGGAGTTGGAGAAGAGTGGGGCGAAGGATATCATGGTCACTACCTCGGGATGTGCGGGCCTTTGTTCAAAAGAGCCGATGGTTACCATCGAGATGCTCGATTCACCGCCGGTGAAATATGTGGAGCTCACACCCGAGAAGGTGAAGAAAATCTTCAGGGAACACATTCTGGGCGGCACTACAGTGGCCGAATACGCTTTGGGGATCGGTTCAGAAAGCGGAGGATAAGGCGATGGCTGCTCGAAGAATAGAGCTCATGCTCTGCACCGGTACGGGTTGTGTTGCTGGTGGATCGTTCAGAATCAAGAAAGCCCTCGAAGAGGAAATCGCGAGACACGGTCTGCAGAGCGAAGTGTCACTCGTGCCCACTGGCTGCAACGGTTTTTGCGGTCAAGGGCCTCTCATGGTCGTGGAGCCTGAAGGAATCTTCTATGGCTGGCTTAGACCCGAGGAGGTTCCTTTTCTGGTTGAAGAACACTTTCTCAAGGGGCGCCCGATCAAGAAACTCATGTTCGTCCCCAGAGAGAGAAAAGAACCCGTGCCTCTCTTACGAGATATCCCCTTTTTTAAGAAACAGAAACTCATTGTATTACGAAACAAAGGTTTGATCGATCCGGAAAGAATCGATGACTACTTGGCAAGAGATGGCTACGTCGCCCTCGAAAAAGTATTGACCTCGATGCGCCCGGAGGAAGTAAACGAGGAAATCAGAAGATCAGGGCTGAGAGGTAGAGGGGGAGCAGGGTTTCCGACGGGCCTGAAATGGAGCGTGTGTCGGAACGAGCCAAGGACGCCGAAGTACGTTATTTGCAACTGCGACGAGGGCGATCCCGGCGCCTACATGGATCGAAGTGTGTTCGAATCCGATCCCCATTCCGTCATCGAAGGCCAGACGATTGCCGCCTACGCCATCGGCGCATCCCGCGGCTTCATCTATGTCAGAACGGAGTATCCCCTTGCCATCAAGCGTATGCGGATCGCTCTTCAGCAGGCCAGGGAGTATGGCCTCCTGGGAGAGAACATCTTCGGTTCGGGGTTTTCTTTCGATCTGGAGATACGGGAAGGCTCAGGCGCGTTCGTTTGCGGAGAGGAGACTTCGCTCATTCACTCCATTGAGGGAAAAAGTCCGGAGCCGCGGCAGCGTCCGCCTTTTCCGGCCCAGGTTGGATTATGGGGATGCCCTACGGTCATCAACAATGTAGAAACTCTGGCGAATGTCCCGGTAATTATCAATCGTGGTGCTGATTGGTTTTCGGGGATCGGGACTGAGACGAGTAAAGGGACGAAGATATTCTCGCTCGTGGGGAAAATCAATAACACGGGTCTGATTGAAGTGCCAATGGGAATCAGACTTCGAGAGATTATCTACGAGATAGGTGATGGCATCCCGGGAAACAAGAAATTCAAAGCCGTGCAGACCGGCGGCCCATCGGGTGGATGTATCCCTGCAAGTCTCATGGACCTTCCGATCGATTACGAGAGCCTTATTCAGGCGGGTTCAATGATGGGTTCAGGCGGCATGATCGTGATGGATGAAGACACATGCATGGTAGATGTGTCGAAATTCTATCTCCAGTTCACCAACGATGAATCGTGCGGCAAATGCACGACGTGCAGGGATGGGAGCGCAGCATTACTGGAAGTTCTGACGAGAATAACGAATGGAGACGGGCGGGAGGGTGATATCGAGTTTCTGGAAGAACTGGGCATGGCAATCAAAGATGCCTCGATGTGCGGGCTCGGGACCACTCTGCCGAATCCTGTTCTCTCCACGATCAGGTACTTCAGGGATGAATACGAAGCCCACATTAGGCAGAAGCGATGCCCTGCGGTTGTATGCCGGGGAATCATCTCTTCACCCTGTCAATACATGTGCCCACTCCACACCGATGTTCCAGCCTACCTGACCCTGATCGCGACGGGTCGATTCAAGGAAGCGCTTGAAGTAGTTCGTCGGACCAACCCGCTGCCAATCATTTGTGGACGGGTGTGCATGGCACATTGTACCCTAAAATGCAGGTCCAAAGAGAGCGGTGAGGCGATTGCCATTCGAGAATTGAAGAGATTCCTCACCGATTGGGAGCTTGAGTCAGGCCAGTTACCAGAGATTTCTCCCTTTCCCAGAAGGTATGACGAAAAGGTTGCCATTATCGGTTCAGGACCTGCTGGGCTCACCGCGGGTTATTCCCTTGCAGAAAAGGGATATGAAGTGACTGTTTTTGAGAAATACCCGGTAGCAGGCGGCATGCTGGCGCTGGCAATCCCCGACTATAGATTGCCAAAGAAACTTCTTCAGATAGAGATAGATGTAATCAGACAGGCGGGAGTTCACATCAAAACGAATTCACCCATCGAAAACATCGATGCTCTTTTCGACCAGGGCTATAAGGCCGTGTTGATTGCTGTCGGTGCACATAAGAATCGCAAGTTGGAGATTCCCGGCGAAGATGTAGAAGGTGTGATCGACCCGATTACCTTGCTGAGAAAAGTGAATTTAGGTGAGGAAGTGCCCTCCTTGGGAAACAGAGTGGGAATCATCGGTGGTGGAAATACAGCAATTGACGCGGCGCGTACGGCTTTGCGCTTAGGCTCAAAAGAGGTGACGATATTTTACAGAAGGACCCGTTCCGAGATGCCAGCGATTCCGGAGGAAATAGAAGCGGCGCTGGAAGAAGGGGTAAGGATAGAATTTCTGGTCGCACCAGAGAGAGTAATCTCAGAAGCTGGAAAGTTGAAGGGCGTTGAATTTGTGCGAACGAAACTTGGCGAGCCGGATGCCTCAGGCAGGAAGCGACCGATACAGATCGAGGGTTCGGAGTTTGTTGTGGAACTGGATTCTCTCCTTCCTGCCGTATCGCAGGACACAGAAATTCCGCCTGGATTTGGAGTGGAAGTTTCCAAAGGAAAGGCGGTGAAAGTGAGCAACGAAACACTCATGACAAGTCGGGATGGCGTTTTTGCTTGCGGAGATGCTGTCACGCTTCCGACAGATGTAACAACGGCCATGGCAGAAGCCCGGAATGCTGCTGAGCTTATACACAAGTACTTGAGGGGGGAGAAGGTGGAAAGGGAATATAAACTAATCGAGCCTTCCATTCGAGTTGAACCGATAGAGTTGGAGGCAGAAGTATCTGAGACAACGAGGCCAATCATGCCACGGGTCCCCCCTGAGCAGAGAAGAAACAATTTCGATGAAGTGGAACTCGGGTACAGTAGAGAGGTGGCGATGAAGGAAGCCAGGCGCTGTCTCAGATGTGATTGGGAAGTACAAGAAATGCGGGAGAAGGCGAGAGAACGGGAAATAGGGGTTGAGGCGTGAAACTTCAAGAGATCATTAACATTCTTGGCGCCGAAGTGGTGCTCAACGCAGAAGACCCGAATATCAGTGTGGAAATGGCATGCGGCTCTGACTTGATTAGTGATGTCTTGTTGTTTGCAAAACCCGGCACATTGCTCCTTACAGGACTAACAACGTCGCAGGTAGTCTATGCCGCGGAAATAGAAGATATCAAGATCGTCTGTTTCGTGAGAGGTAAGAAACCGCCACAGGAAACGGTAGAACTCGCTAAAAGCAAAAACCTCATTCTGATCAGGACCGATCTTCCGATGTTCGAAAGCTGTGGAAGACTTTATAATAGCGGGCTCAAGGGTTGTTCAGAAACATGAAGAACAATGAGATTTCACGTCTGCTCAAAGTTGGCAAAACGCAGGAACTCGTCTATGAGTTAAAAGTTGAAGAGGCAATGCAGAGAAATATCTTCACTGTCGGGCCGGAAGATACGATGGATGATGTGAGGAATATCTTGAGAGAGCACAAGATCTCCGGCACTCCTGTCACAGACGATGATGAGTTGGTTGGGATCATCAGTATTGAAGATCTGATAAAATCACTTCTCGAAGGGAAAGCGAGTGAAAAAGTAAAGGAGAAGAT
>JBBIJH010000139.1:0-7312 GCA_037446075.1 Ignavibacteriales bacterium | reverse complement strand
TACTTCACGGACAAAGCAGAATTTTGGACCAAGGCAACTGAGTACGGTAGGCACGCGATCAAATTTTTTAGTGAGAATTTCGGACGATACGTCTATCCCAATGCATTCATTGTCGAGGGTGTCGTCGGCGGAGGAATGGAGTATCCGGGGATCGTGTTCATCGGCCACATCGGCGATAAGAATAGCCACAGACTGTTCGGCGTCGTCGCCCATGAGCTCGGACACCAATGGTACCCGATGATGGTTGGTAGCAACGAGACCGAGTTCCCATTTCAGGACGAGGGCTTCACGACTTTCCTGACTATCCTAGCCGAGGAATCTTACTATGGGCGCTTCAACAACGAGTACGGATGGACACAATGGTGGCAGCATGCACTGCGCTTCCCGAATTCAGACTCAAGGAGCTCGGCTCAACGGGATTATCTGCTGCTTGCAAAGACGGGGTATGAAGAACCCGTGGCCACACATTCAGACAGATTTCGGGAACCGGGGCTATCGGGGATTTCTGTTTATCCCAAGACCGCGACGGTACTATTCATGCTTCAGTATGTTCTTGGTGACTCGGTGTTTTCTCACCTGATGAAGGAGTACACCAGGCGCTGGCGGTTCAAGCATCCGTACCCCGACGACTTCTATGATCTGGCCGAGGAAGTGAGCGGTAATCGCGATCTGCGCTGGTTTTTTGACCAGTGGTTTCACCGAACCTATCAATGCGACTACTGGTTGAAGAAGATTTCGACGACCAAAGAGAAGAAGAACGGGAGAGAGGTCTATCGCACGACGCTGACCATCCTCCGGCGCGGCGAAGCCATCATGCCTTTGGATGTCAGACTCGAGCTGAAGGATGGGGGAAGCGAGACTGTTTTCATCCCGGTGGAAGTGTGGAATAACGGTGTGGTGGAATACAAGGCTGTAATCAATCTCTCCTCAAGAGTTAGGCGAGCGGAAATCAACCCCGACAAGCGAATCGCCGATGTGAATCGGCTGAATAATACTTATCCTTTCCCAAGACTGAAAGCTCGACTCGAGAACACGATGTTCGACGTTCTCGACCCATTCGCCTATACTGTTCTCTGGCGACCGTCGCTATGGTATAACCGAATCGATGGACCGAAACTCGGACTGAAGCTCAGTGGACGTTATCTGGACGATCTCTATCAGTTCAATGGTTGGAGTTGGATGGGAACAAGGAACGGGAAATTGGATTTCGACGTGTCAGGTCAGAGTTCGCTCCCCTGGGTGACTTCCCTCCTGTACTCTGGATGGAGGGGATTCAGAATTGAAGGGAGGCAGGGGTTCAATTTCTTTTTCATGAAGGAATTCAGAAGACATTACTCTTATCCACCGTACCAGAACTTCCGACTTGGTTTCTACCATCTGAAGCTAAAAGAGAGTAGTTATCTTCCCCGGCAGGGAAGCTGGGAGCCGGGGCTGCTCAATCGCGTTCAACTGGTGTACAGTTACTCCAATCGCGGCCCTTTTTGGGAATCGAACGCTCGGTTTGAGTTTGAATCGAGCGTTTCAGTCCGTGCGCGGAGCCAGTTCAATTACAGCAAGCGTTCTTTCGATGTGCGGGTTTACTTCACCTTGCCTGGAGGATGGCGTCTTGCTACCCGGTTCTACAATGGCCGGGCAAGCGGGACGATCCCTGTTCAGACACAATATTACTTTGCTGGTGGCACACCGATAGAGGAACTCTCGGCTCCTTTTCTCCGCACTGCGGGAACGCTCCCAACTGACCTGAGGAATCATACCCTGCAACCGGGGGGTGGCAATATGCGAGGTTTCTTCGACCAATACATCCTCGGAGACAAGATCGATGCGGCGAATGCCGAGCTGAGATTTCCGACGATGCTTCCCTTCATCACCAGTACGGGCGATCCATCCCTTGATCGAATCATATCGGCGATCAAGCTCGTAGGTTTTATAGATGCAGGAAGGATTGCATTCCAGGCGGAAGACTTTTCAAAAAAGAGAGTTCTCCTCGATGTTGGATTTGGATTTCGGTTGCAGATGCCGACATTCACCAATCTATTTCAGTCTACGGGACTGACCACGTTGCGCGTGGATTTTCCGATCTACGTCAATCGTGCAAGGCCAGGAGAGTCCCCAGCCAAGTTTCGGTGGGTGATGGGGCTGAGTGAGACGTTTTGATTTTCGAGCGCTCGACTATCTCATTCAGAAGGAAGATCGAAAGCCTCAAATTAAGGTCGGATTCGCTAATTCTCGAAAGTCATGATTGACTTGGTGTGCGTGCAGAAAATCCTTGTCATTAAACTCCGTGCGGTTGGCGACGTACTTCTCTCAACAATCGTGCTGAAGAATCTTCGTCATCATTTTCCCGACGCTCAGATCGATTTCCTCACCGAGCCAGCCAGCCGAGAAGTGCTTGAAGCGAATCCGTCCATCGACGATATCGTTATCTTCGATCGCAAAGGTGAGGGGAATTTGTCATTCTTCTCCCGGGTCCGAAAAACCGGGTACGATCTTGTGATTGATCTATTCGGGAATCCACGTACTGCCCTGATGACATTTCTGAGTGGTGCTCGATTCCGGGTTGGTTACCCCTTTCGCGGCCGGAGGTATGCATATAACATCCTTGCTGAATCACGGCGGGGAGAGCTCCACAACGTTGAATTCAACCTCGACGCGTTGAGAGCGCTTGGAATCGAGATCGTGGATCGGCAAATTCCATTCGCCGTCTCCAATGAAGATGTGGAATTCATTTCCGCCTTCGTTCGTGAGAGAGGCCTCGAAGGAGAGAACCTCGTGGCGCTTAATCCCAGTGGTACATGGTACACAAAGAGATGGGGGCTTAAGAAGTTCGCCGAGCTTGGGGATGCTCTTACCCGGGTATACAACGTGAGGGTTGCTCTGTTGTGGGGCCCCGGCGAGCTGCAGGCTGCCCAGCAGATCCGGGACCTTATGACGCAGCCGGCGTTTATTCCCCCAGCGACCAGTTTGAAGCAGCTGGGCGCACTGTTGAAACGCTGTATGTTTGTCGTAAGCAATGACACTGCTCCGATGCACCTTGCCGCCGTCTTGGGCGTCCCGACGCTGGGGATTTTTGGTCCGACGAATCCCCATCTCCAGGGACCGATCGGGCAGCAAAGTTCTTGGGTTCGACTTGACGGCCTCGAGTGTCTCGGCTGTAATCTCACCGCATGTCCAATTGGCCACATCTGCATGGAACGACTCAGCGTGGACGCCGTCCTGAATGCCGTTGAGAAATTGCTGAAGAAAAATCAGATTCTCACTACTCGAGAGCATGCCTAAGAAAAGGAAAAAAACCTTCACGATCCCGGACTGCAAGCGCTTCACGGGCTACAAACCGTGTTACCCTTACACGAACTGCCTCGACGAATGCGTTGATAACATTCCCAGGGGGAAGAGGATTCTCATCGTCAATCTCGAGGCGATGGGTCATGTCCTCGTCACGACCTCGTTGCTTCCGGCGATCAAACGGAAGTTTCCGGAGAGCCACGTCTCCTGGATTACGCTCGGCAACGCCGCGCATTTGCTCGATCACAATTCCTATCTCGACGCAGTGTACGTTTGGAATCCCGAGAGCTGGCTTCGTCTTCAGGCAATGAAGTTTGATGTCGTGATGAACGTAGACAAATCGGAGCACGCGTGCGCCTTCACCATGGGGCTGAGGGCGAAAGAAAAGTTAGGGTTCGGGATGAATGGGGATGGAGTGATCATCCCGCTAAACAAAGAGGCGGAGTATCTGTACCGACTTGGGCTGGATGACCGTTTAAAATTTCGGATCAATGAAAAGAGTCTTCCTCAGATTCTTCACGAGACTTTTAAGCTGAAGTTCCAACGAGATGAGTATGTGTTGAATCTCTCTCCAGAGGAATTGGAATTCTGTGAGAGCTATAAGAGGGAAGTTGGAATTGAGATTGGGGACTTCGTCGTTGGTTTCAACACGGGTTGCTCTCTCCTTTATCCAAATAAGAAAATGACGATCGAGCAACACGTTAGCCTCATCGAGAGGTTATCAGGCATTGAAGGAGTAAAGCTGCTTCTTCTCGGGGGACCTGAGGATACCGAGCGTAACGCTGAGATCTATCGCAGGGTTGGCAACAAAGTGATCAGTACCCCAACGATTGAAGGACTCCGTCGTGGCATCTGCTACGAGAATCTCTGTGACGTCGTCATCACGGGCGACACGTTTGGAATGCATCTCGCCATCGCTTTGAAAAAGTACGTGATCGTCTGGTTCGGCGTGAGTTGTTGGTCCGAGATCGACCTCTACAATCGCGGAGTGAAGCTCATTCCCGAGGGGCTGGAGTGCTCACCCTGCTGGAAGCGGGAGTGTCCCTACAACCTCGAGTGCATTCAGATGATCGATCTAGATAGAATTCTTAGAGAAGTAGAAAGTTACAAGACTACTAAGCGGCAGGCAATTTTATCTAGTGCGGCTGTTTGATTCTCGAACATATATTGACTATTTTGTGAACAGGAAAATCAACGAGAAGGGGTTCGCATGGGACTTACAGTTCTGAAACTTGAGGTGGGCAATCCGGCTCGACCCGAAGTAACGAAGGAGTTGGAATTCCTGATTGATTCAGGAGCAATTTATTCTGTTGTTCCAGCCGAAATACTTGAATCACTTGGTATCGTTCCGTTAACTCAGCAAGAGTTCCGGTTGGCAAACGGAGAGACCGTTGTTCGCAAGAAGGGCATTGCGCTCTTCAAGTTTGGTGACAAGGTGGGTGGTGCCGATGTCATCTTCGGTGAGCCAGGGGATAGTATTTTACTTGGAGCTTTCACGTTGGAGGCGCTCGGTTTAGCTCTCGATCCGCTCAAGCGAGAATTGAAACCGTTGCCAATGATATTGGCAGGAGCCAGCAAGGAGCAATCAAACCTAGAGCGAACCTAGGATGGGCGGGGCATCCAGTGCCGGAATTTTTATCGCAACAGAACGGATCTTCGCTCCGTTCCTTGCTCCAGCTTGTGTCGTCGTCAATAAACAAAGACGAGTCCGGAGCAGGGGCTTTGTTAGAGGTGCGTCACACATATCCGCCATGCCTTTCCGAACCTTCTTTTCTCGACCTCTGGTGCCATCACTCAATTAGGAAGTAAGAATCAACCTTGAGCTTTCAGGTGCTAAGATGCAGAACGTTCTCCACCGTTTCAACGACTTCTTTCACCTCAATTCCCTCAAGGGTGCATTTCTTCGGATCGATCTCACACTCCTTCTGACAGAATCCCTCGGGAGGCAGAAGAATCTCAGACCGATTGCCTTGCGGTCCCCACAGTCCAGGTGAACAAGCTGGAAGCGGGCAAAATAGCGAGACGGTTGACACGTTTAGTGCAGCAGCAATGTGCATTGGTCCCGTGCTCGGTGAGAACAGGCAATCGTAATGACCGATGATTGAAATCAACTCGCGCAGGGAAAGCTTTCCGATGAGGTTGACGATGTTCGATGATCGAAGCGTTTCGAAGTGCGTCCAATAATGGAATTCCTTCTCGCTACCGGTTACTACTACCTTGACGTTCGGTCGATTTACAAGGTGTGAAGCAACTTCTGCATACTTCTCTACTCGCCAGTTAGGGGATGAACCTCCACTGCCGGGATGAATCCCGAGCACTTTGTCATTCTCTCTCACGCCGGCCGTTCGCAGTATCTTTCTCGCACTCGCTCTCTCATCCGGCGTCAGAGAAATCTCGGTCCTGAGATCGGTGCTCGTCACTCCAATCTTTCTTCCAAGATCCAGAGAATAATCTGCTTCGCTTCGAACTGGAGTGTACTTGTGACGCCTTACTGATCGCGTCCCTGTCAGGAGCGTGTACAACCGGATGCTGCTAGTGAGACGGTAAGGAATGCCGGCAAAGAAGAGCATCCACGCTGCTCGCTCAGTCGGAAGTAGAAGGAGTGCAGTATCGAAGCGATAGCTCTTTAATCTGCCGACCTGCCTCCAAAAGCCTTTTCGACCCCTGTCCCTTCCCTCGAAGTCATCCTCGATGATCTCGTCGAGGTATGGGTTATGGAGTAAGACGTCCCGAGTATACGGTCTCACCATCGCGGCAATGAATGCATTCGGAAAAGTCTCTCGTAGGGCTCGGATGAGGGGCGTAGCCAGGACGACATCACCAATGCGATCAGTTCGAACCACCAGGATACGGCTATGTTTTGCCATATAGGATATAACGCTTCGTTTCCAGTAGCTTCGGATAATGTAGTCCAAGAATCCCTTCTACCTTTATCAACTCGGCGCTTCTTGCCGGACGGTCGGTGTGGTTTTTCTCAATGACGATGAAGAAGCCATCCCGTCGTGCGGGTTTCTGGATCAATGCGCTGATCAGTTCGAGATTCGACCGGCTCATCTCCACAAATCGCTTGCTATCGTCCCATCCACAATTTGCTCCGTCGAGATAATAAGCAAGCTGCGCGTTCAATCCTCCGGTGTAGTGGGGAGTGTAGAGAAAGAGGATCTCTTCATACCCGGATGATTTGAGACGAGTAGCAACTGCTTCCGCGCCGTCAATGTAATCCTCGTCTTGGAAGAAAACAACTTGTTTCACCAAGAGCACTGATGTGATCAAGACAGTCAATGATGGGAGATTCCTTACTAGAACAATGCGAGCTTGGTCAATCCTTGAGAGGAGAATAAAGATGGCAGCCAAGAGCGCCACAGCGAGCAAGAGCTGCACGACCGGCAGCGACAGCGTCCCAGATGTATCTCCGCTTAGAAGAGACTTGGCGATACCCTTGATTCCGAGTCTTAGATCGTCAGAAGCAGACCAGATGAGTCCAGCCACCGCAGCGAGCAAGCATAGAAGGGAGACTTTCTTACCGACGTCTCTCTCACGAAGTCTTGAAAGGGCTTGAGCGGTGATTAGCGAGAGCGGGATTAGCATAGGAAGTATGTAGCTGACGACCTTCGTCCTGAGGGCACTGAAGAATAAGAAAACCAGAATGAACCATGAAAAGATCAGTAATTCAGCTGCGTTGACTTCCGACTTGGCTCTTGCAATCTGCAAGATCCTACCGACACAATAAACAAAGGCAAGACCCGAAAGCGGAAAGCGGACCACCAGCTGATTCACAAAGTAAAAGAAGCCCAACTCCTTCACGTTCGTCCCTAAACCCTCCGCAACGCTTTGGAAGCTGCCCACTATGTGTGAGATGAAGAAACCGTGCTCCAGTTCATGACCGTGCCTCGTCTCCATGTATAGGTACCAGGGCAGTACGATGGCCATCCCGATCAGTGCATAAAAGACAAGTGCGAGCGAGGTTCTCCAATGGCGCCCAGCGCGTGGCGCTGACAAGGTTGCAGCACACAAGAAGACGATAGGCAAG
>JBBIJH010000138.1:0-7320 GCA_037446075.1 Ignavibacteriales bacterium | reverse complement strand
ATCCCACCCCACAGCCAATTCCCGAAACCCTCCCCTGTCCTTCTCCTGAGCACTTCTTGGATTCTTTCTTATGCATCGCAGCGCAGTTCGCACAGTACCACTTCCCACGAATTTCTACGGCGCTTGACACTTTCTCTGTGTGTCCCTTCTCATCGATAATCGTGCCCTCTGCGAAAACCGTGCGCCATTTCTGCCCTTCCTTGATTGAGATCTTGTTCGCAACGACAGCTCGATCTTCCTCATAAACGGTTCCCTCAGCCGTTACCTTGCTCAAGGGCCACTGAGCGAGGAACGCCTGCGGCACGTTGGCAACGAAGTAGAATTTATTGTCCTCAGTATAGATGCCCGGCAGTTCCGCCCGCCGGAGATCGTGGGTTGTGGCGCAAGCCATTGCATTGACACCACAGTGCGCGCCGGAAATCACCCCTGTGATCTTTCCCTCTTTCCCGGCTGCAAGGGCACCAAGCGAAAGAAAGGCCAGAGTGAAAAAGAAATGTCGTGCTTTCATGTTTCCTCCCCAAATTTCGCCCGGAATCTGCCAAGGAATGGTTGGGTTCGTCTTACTTGGCTTCTTCGACCTTGGAATAGACAAGCAACTTCTCACCGCCTTTTTCAACCACCGTGCCAGTGAGCCTCACGGTTTGGGCCGCGTACTGGACGAGTTCTTCGTTTGCCCCTTTTGTACCAGCCTTCGGAACGACCACATAAACCTTGTTCGTTTTGTTCTCGACTATACCGACTGGTAATCCTCCTTTGATGCAATCGATCGCGCATTGCTTGTGGTCTTCGCCTCGGCCTCCCATCATCCCGGTCAGGTAGCACTTCGTATCGATGATTTCACCAGTGACCGTGACTTCTTTCATCGCCTTCTTTACCTGAGCAGAAACGGATATCATAATCGCCAGGCTCAGAATGAAGATGAGCGAGAATGAAAAGAACGCTTTCATTGTCATTGCTCCTTATAGTATGTGATGAATGAGTGATTTAGTTAGTTGAGACGGTGAGTCGCTGTTTGGTTCTTCGATCCTCTAGACGGTAGTGAGGCTGAATCCCTCACGTGAAAGCCTCCCAACACTTGGATTTCGATTGTATTCATCCATTTCTTTTATATGAGGTTCAGCAGCAAATTTCTTATTCACCCTGAAAGAGTCTTCTCTTTGGATGCAATATATACAGCTCTGCTCAAGAAGACTGTCTGCCAGATGACATTTGCGTTTATTTTTGACGATAGCGTGCTAGCTGGCGAGTACAGAGGGATAATAATGCCAGTGGGGTGGTTGATGTAGTGGGTGCTTACCGCTCTCGCCCTTCTATCCCTCTTGAGGAATTGCGCTCCTGACGAGCGGCAAGCGGATGATAAACGTCGTGCCCTTTCCAGGCTCGGAGTGAAAGGAGATATCCCCCCGATGTTGTTGCACGATTCGCTTCGAAATGGCTAGTCCTAACCCTGTCCCGTGTTTTTTTCCCGCACTGACAAACGGTTCGAAGACCGCTGCTTGAATCTCCGGTGGAATCCCGGGTCCGTTATCGGAAATGTCTATCTGAAGCTCACTGTCGTTCCGTATCGCCGACAGGCGAAGTTCTCCTCCTTCTGACATTGCCTCGAGAGCGTTGTTGAGAATGTTCAGGAGGGCACGTTCGAATCTATCTCTGTCAATCTTAACAACACCGGAAGTAACACGCTCGACAATGAATCGAACATTTCGTTGCGCCGAAAGTAGGCCGAAGTCCTCCCGGAGTTCTTCCAGCAAGGATGAGATGTCCCACTCTTTCAGTTCCAGTTTGAGATCTCCCCTCGTGTAATCGAGCAGTTCCTGAGCCATTGTCAGCAGACGGTCGACCGATTTGACGATCTGTTTGTAGTATCGTTCCAGCTGTTCGCGAGGCGCATGGGATAACTCACGAAGAGTATCGATGGATAATCGGATTGCTGTCATCGGGCTTCGGAAATCGTGAATGATAGAGCTTGCAAGCTGACCGACTGTGGCCAGTCGCTCCCCCCTAATTTTTTCTTCCTGTACCTGCTTCAGTTTCAGCCGCATGGAATCGAATGCGCGCGCGAGAACGCCAAGCTCGTCCCTCTCCTCTCCTCCGGGTGCCGGATAATCAAGTTCGCCTCGAGCATAGTGTTCCGTAGCCTCCGCCAGTTTCGAGATCCGTTCTGTTAAGAAGCGATTGAAGATGAACATCGTAGCGACGGACACTACTGTAGCGAAGAACAGGATGATGAAAAGTGAACGTTCCCAGTTCCTTGAAAGAGCCTTTTGAAGACCGGCGAGAGAAATCTCCATGTGCGCTGCCCCCAAGACGTAACCCAGTGGCACGTTGTGACACTGCTGGCATTTCTTTGTGGCTTGGAAGGGAATCATCGCCTCGAATCTCGCTGAAGATTCCTTCCAGCTTGGCCTCCCTTCTCCAAAAGTTGGCTCTGCATAGCTGACTTTGTGTGCAACCCTGAGAGCGCGATCCTTGAGCCGTTCTGTCCGTTCGGGAGATTGCAGGAACGCTCGAAGGTGAAGGCTATCTGGCAGGAAGCAGACATGGAGATTTTTCATATCGCCAAGGAGACTCAATCGGTCAAGGTAACTGTCGTCGACTTGTTCTTTCGTAACCATCATTTCGACGAGTGATTCTCGGACAAGCTCAGCGTATGTCTGGGCCGAATGTCTGGCCTGACGGAGAGCTTCCTCTCTCTGAAAGTAATTATTCACCATGCGGGAGAACAACATAGCTAGCAGGAAAAGGGGGAGGATGATGAGGAGCAACTTCTGAGATAGAGTCAGCCGTCTCAGCATTCGCAAAATCCCCTGCGATTAAAATTGCACCTGAAAGAACAAGTGAAGAAAAGGAATGGTTCCTTGTGCGTCTGTGACGTCGCTGGTGAAACGGCGGTGTTCATGGAGCCCGGGTAGCGCGGCTGTCACCCAGCCTCACTGAGCAAGCGGTTTGAGCTGCCACTCCCATAAACTCCACCGACAACCGCGCCGTAGATGAGATGTCCCATGAGGCTTCCCATCACCACCATGAACGGCGCGGGTGCGTTCGATGCGAAAACGCCGGCTCCCATCATTGGGTTCACCAAGACTTGCGAGACAAACCAGGGAATCAGTCCATAGAGCGCCCCGCGAATCAAAGTGCCGCCGGGCAACCTCGCAGCAAAGATGTAAACGTAGATAAGCGCAAGAGCTGTTCCGATCATGAAGTGGGCGACCCAACCGAGTGCCTCGGGGATGCCCATGAATCCCCCCAGCATCCGGCCGATGTTCATGTCGGGCAGGCCCATGAGTGGTCCCATGAGCATGAGGATCGTCATCACGGCTGTGCCCAGGAGACCTGCGAGTACTCCTCGTCCTACATTTTTGTTTTCCACGGCAATCTCCTTGTGGTTGTGGTGATTTGTTTCTACTTGGAAGAACTTGCTGAACTCCGATTCCGTCAACCCTCCATACGAGGTAAGACTTTCGTTGATAAAGATGGCGGGAACGGCATAGACTTTATACTTTTCAAATTGTCCTCGATCTCGACTGCGGTTGTAGACCTCAAGATCAATCTGTGGATGAGCCCGGCGAAAGACATCGAGCTGAGACAGGATGCGCCCACATGCGAAGCAGTCATCTTCCACGAACACCATTACTCTTGCCATTTCACGCACCTGGAGTTTGTTCTAGTTCTATTGCTGTGTCGATTCTGCTCTCCAGTTGTTTTCTAGGAACTGCCCCGATTAATTTATCGACAATCACCCCATTCCTGAAGAAGATGAGTGTCGGAATGCTTCGCACTGCAAACGATTGAGTCGTCTCTGGGTTCTCATCAACGTTCAGCTTTGAGATCTTCAGCTTGCCATCGTATAAGGCTCCAATCTCATCCAGGATGGGCGCAATCATCTGACACGGGCCACACCACGGTGCCCAAAAATCGACAACCACAAGGCCCCCCGCTTGCAGCACTTCTGACTGGAACGTCGCATCTGTGATATGATTTGGTTTCATGGCATTCCTCCTGTGTGTGCCATAAAGATACTCGAGGCATGCAAGGGAAACCGTCTGCTGGCGGACAAATGTCAGGAGTCTAGAAAGTGAATAAGGGGGAAGACGCGGGAGATGCGTGTCTATCGGGCAATCTTGTGCAGCTTGCCAAGGTCGTTAATGACGAGACTCTTCCGGGAAAAGTCGATGACTCCGGCAGTCTTTAATTCATTGAGGGTTGTCGTGACGGTTTGCCTCGCAGACGCGGTGAGGAAAGCAATTTCCTGATGCGAGAGAAATGGATGTATCGTCACGATCCCTTTCTTCATCTTTCCGAATTCTTCCGCATACCGGAGAAGAAAACTCGCAATCCGCTTCTTCACGTCTTTGAAGACCAGGTCACTTACTCGCTCCTGAAACCTCCTCAGTCGAAGCCCCATCCGCTTTGTAATTTCTAAGTTCAGCTGGGGGGATCTTTTCAGGAGCTCCTCAAAATCCCTTTTGTCAATGGCGCAGATCACTGCCTCATCGAGTGCCTCGGCGATTTCAGTCCGTTGTTCATTCTCATCGAGGAGGGAAAGCTCGCCAAATAACTCGCCGGGACCGATGACGTCGAGGATGATTTCTCTTCCATCTTCGGTGACCCTCGATAGTTTCACGTGCCCTTCTTTCAGAAAAAAGATTGATTGAGAAGGCTGTTCCGGAAAGAAGATGATCTGGCGCTTCTTCACCGTGCTCATCGAGGAGATCTTGCCTACCTTCTCCATCTCCTCGTCAGGCATTCCTTCAAAAATGTTGAAATGTTTTAGGTACCAGAATTTGGATTTCTCGGGCATCGCTGCCTCCTCACTCTCCTCTGGCCACTAACCAAATGTCAGATAGCGGACAAACGTTAGACCCCGAAACCTCTATCTTTCCTTAGGCGTTACGATAGAAAATGGCCAGAGTAATTTCGATAACAAGTTTGATTCTTCTGACTCTTGTGCAACAGAAAATGGTTGCTCAAGCCTGCTGTTCAGCCGGGACGCCGTTATTAAGTTCCTTGGAACTTTCCACCACCCCTATCCGTAGCTGGCAGTTCGCGTTGTCTTACGAGTATAATGCCCTGCGAGATCTCATCTCCGTCACGCGACAGCTCGATGACGATTCTCGTCGCAGAACAGTTCACTCGGCGCTGCTCGAGGTGAGCTACGGACTGACCCGATCTTTTTCGCTCACTACCTTGTGGACGCTCATCCAGCAAGAGCGCAGAATTTCAACCCCCGGCACCCGTGGCGAATTTGTTCGGAGTCGAGGTTTCGGAGATGCGGTTCTCTTGCTCAAGTATAACATTGTTCCGTTGAATATCGTTTCTCAACGAGAGATCTCCTTTGGGATAGGGTCTAAGATTCCTCTGGGCAGGTCGAGCTTGACTTCAAACGGGATCCTGCTGGCGGCGGATATGCAACCGGGAACCGGTGCTTGGGATGGGATCCTCTGGGCCTATGCCTCAGAGGGATTCCTTCCCAAGCTCCCTTTGAATCTTTTTCTAACGGCTTCCTATCGGTTCACCGGGGCCAATGACCGCTATGAGATCACAAGCCAGAAAGGATATCGATTCGGGAACGAACTAGTCGCCTCCCTTGGCACAGGTTATCGCACCGATACACCGTTTGATTTTTCAGTACTGCTGAGGTACAGGTGGGTCACAGCTGACCGGTTTTCGGGCTCAGAGGTTCCGAATACTGGAGGCGAGTGGATCTACCTGCATCCGGGGGTGAACTTCAAGCTCTCCAACGATTTTTCTTTTCGACTCTCGGGTCAGGTGCCACTGTATAGAGACCTTCAAGGTACCCAACTTACAACCAGCTACACGGCATCATTGACTCTATTTTATACGATTGCCGGTTCCACCCTCTCCATTGAAGAGTAGGGAGTCAGGAGGTTAGAATATGACATTCAATAGTCTCCAGATCGCATTCCTCTGCTTCGCTCTTATCTTTGTGAGCTGTCAAAACACGGTTGATTCAGAAAACACGCAACAGTCGGGTGACTGGTTGATCCCTTTGAGTGAAGTTTATGACGGAGGTCCTGGAAAGGACGGAATCCCGGCTCTGACGAACCCGAGATTCACAAGCATCGCTGATGCAACATATCTTAAGGACGACGACCTCGTTCTCGGAGTGAAAGTCGGTGATGAAGCGCGAGCTTATCCGCATCCGATCTTAGATTGGCACGAGATCATCAACGACGAGATCAATGGGGAATTGCTCGCCATCACGTATTGTCCTCTTACGGGGTCAGGCATTGCCTGGGATAGGATCGTCGCTGGCAAGACGACAACCTTTGGTGTTTCAGGGTTGCTGTACAACACGAATCTTATCCCGTATGATCGAGCGACAAATAGCAACTGGTCCCAGATGAGACTGCAATGTGTGAACGGTCCATTAAAAGGACGGTTCGCGGCTCTCCACGTGATGCTGGAAACCACCTGGAAAACCTGGAGGGAAATGTATCCTCAGACGAAAGTCGTTTCCTCGAACACCGGCTATTCGCGTCCCTACGGCAGTTACCCATACGGTGACTACAAGATCAACCAGAATCGTCTCCTCTTTCCCGTAAGTGGCGAGGATCCGAGGTTGCCAAGGAAGGAGAGAGTCCTCGGTATCGTTATCGGAGAGAGAACAAAAGCTTACAGAATCAACTCTTTTGCCGACAGCATTCAAACAATCAACGATGTGTTCAACGGTACACCTGTAGTTATCGTTGGCAGTCGATCGAAGAATTTCGCAGCCGCTTTCGAGCGCACCTTCCAGGCAAGGGTTCTGTCTTTCTCGCCAGTTCAGGACATGCTTCCCGCAGTGATGATGGACTCCGACGGAAGAAAATGGGATGCTCTTGGGATGTCCCTGGGGAATCCGGAGGCTGGATTTCAGCTGAAGGCGTTGCGTTCCTTTGTAGCGTACTGGTTTGCCTGGGCGGCTTTTTATCCAGGGGCGGAGATTTATTCCCAGTAGTGCTTCAAGGCTTTCTGTCAAACCAATAGCAGCCGCCAGCTCGATCATCCATCGACGGAGACTACCGTGAATACTAACTCAAACTTTGCCTTCCGGCTGAAAGACCTTCCCCTGACGTGGAAGCTGTTGCTCAGCTTTTTCCTGCTGACTCTCGGCGTTGGCTATCTGGTCTCGATCGTGAACCTGAATTTCCAGTACAGCTTGATGGATGGACAACCCGGCATGAGTCCCATTGATTTGAAGCGAGCCTTCTACGGCGACCGGACGAACACACGATTGGCGGCGAAGATCGACGGGGGCAGTATGGAACAATATCTGCCCGATCCGGCTGACAAAAACAGGATACTGAACTGGATTCA
>JBBIJH010000137.1:0-7324 GCA_037446075.1 Ignavibacteriales bacterium | reverse complement strand
GCGCATCACCGAAGAACAACCATCCGAAGGCAGTCATGGCAGAAGTTGTCGGCTTCAGCACAGCTTCTGGGTAGTCGCGGCTGTGTCCTCCGCAATAGTTTCCCTTGAGATAATCGACGGCAAAGTCTGCAAGAAGATAGTCAATCATCATCCCAGACTTCTTCTTCATTACGGGATCGTCCGCGAACTCGTACAGCAAGAACATCGGGACAAGGTAGACGACGCCGTAGCTCGGCGAGTCAAATTCTCCCTGCCCCTTGGTTGTCGTAATCCTCATCCACTCACTGATCCAGCCCTCCGCTTCACGGAAATTTTCGCTGGAGCTTTTCCCAGTGTACCACCGTGATCGGTCTTCTCCTGGCCAAGTTTGTGCAGCGAGATAGAGGGAGGTATAATACATTAGCCAGTGGTTCTCTGTATCGCCTCGGTACGCAGTATACGTACGCCAGACCTCGCGGGCCTTGCGCTTCAGCGAATCCGGCAAACGATCCTTTCCGTACAGATAGGCTCCCATGAATGGGTACGTCCAGAACATGTCGCCTCTAGGATCTTTGATGAGGCGGTCAAAATGTGTAAGCGCAGTGTCGACCAGCTTGCCCGTCACTAACTTTGCTGCGATCTCATCGTGCCAGACGTGCGTTGCGTCGGCGTAATAACGAATGAGGGAGTCTCGCCGAGCCTTGTAGGCTACTTCGAAATCACTGAGCCGCGAGACCTGAGCGAGAAGGGCTGGACCGCCGAATTGAAAGATGGAAATTGAAAACAAAAGAGCTATTCGCGGAGGGTACTTCTTCATCATTGAGGTTTGTCCAGTCAATCTATCTCTCTTAGTCGATCACCAGCTCCCAGACGTGAGAACTCGCCAATCCAATGTGGTACCACGATTGACCCCCATCGTCGCTGCGAAATACACCGCCTCCGACCGTCCCAACGAAGACAACTCTCGAATCCGTTGGGGAGACGACGATCGAGTGGACATCGAGATTTGTGAGGCCATGCGAGGAGTTCTTCCAACTTTTTCCCCCATCGATCGATTTGTAGACGCCAGTCTGATATCCACCGACAAAGATTGTCCTCGGATTGCCAGGATCGTAAGCGAGAGCATAAATCGTCTGGTGCTCCAATCCCGAGTTCAATGCCTTCCAGGATTTTCCTCCATCCTACGACCGGAACACCCCATTGTCTTCCGTACCTGCGATAAGTTCGCGTGGGTTTCTCGGATTGTCGATCATCCTCCGGACACGCTTGTTCTGGAGTCCGATCGGCCGCCAAAAGTCCCCGCCTTTCCTACTTTCGAACACCCCGTTCTCTGTACTGATGAGGACGCGTGAAGTCTTCGTGCGGTCGACGATAACGGAGGTGATAAAGGTATCGCGAACTTCTTTCAGACCCCTAGTTTTCCTGATCCAGCTTTCACCCGCATCCGAACTTTTCCAAATGCCATACGGCGTCGCGATGTAAAGGATCTTCGGGTCCTTCGGATCGATTGTTACCTTTTGGACCTCGGTGATCTCCCATCCGGTTTTGATGGCCCACGTCGCGCCGCCATCTGCGGATTTCAGAACACCGTTGCCAGCGGCGAGATAAATGGTCGGAGGCTTCGACGACGGGTCGAGCGCCATGCTGAATGGCCGGCCGTTTTCCCAGCCGAGGTGATGCCATTCTTTCCCCCCGTCTGTGGTGCAAAACAGCCCCGTCATCGGGTTCTGCCTCCCGACCGTGTAGGATGTGTTGCTGATGACGCAGGCATAGAGGGTCGAGGCAACAGGGTGCGCCTGCATCAGGAACGATAGAACCGCCACACCGAGGTGAACCAAGAGGATAAAGCTGAACACGATGAGTTTGTGAATTGTAGCCTTTCGTTGAGACCCGGACAACCTTCTATCCTGCCTGAATTTATCTTACAAGTTAACCGGAGTCAGGAGAGCGCTTGTTCGCCCCAGGCACATATTTCATTTTCCCAATACTTCGACCACTTCAACGGTTCTACCCGTCTCGACCGACCTCGTCATTGCTTCGACGACGGCGAGTGACTGCAAACCGACTGATCCGTCAGTCTCCGGAATTTTTCCATATGCGATGCAATCTCCGAACTCCTCCATCTCAAGAATAAAGCTAGAGAGTCCTTCGCTGGAGTAATCGTATCTCTCCCGCGCCTGTTTTCCCCCTTTGTCGACTTCGAGCCGCAGTGATTCGTTGAACATCGTCACGACTCCTTCCGTCCCGGAGACACGGATCTCAAACACAGCAGGAGTGACGTAATGGGAGGTTATCGTCCCAATCACTCCGGATTCAAACTCCAGCAATGCGGCTGTGCTGTCGTACACGTCTTCGTTCATTGCAGCATGTCGGGCGAAACAGTGGACACGACGGATTGGCCCGACGAGATAGTGGAAAGCATCCACGAAGTGAATCCCAAGCTGTGTCATCGGCAGCAATGGGCACTTGTTGCGCTCGACCTTCCACCTCGGGTACGATGGCGTGAGTCCGGCATTGTAGGAGACGTTCGACTCCACAGCCACAATCTTCCCAAGCCTGCCCTCGTCAATGAGTGCTCTCGCTTTCCTAACTGCTTGCTTCTTCCGAGTGTTGTGACCCACCTGCAGAGTTAGGCCGAGCTTCTTGGCCTTCTCAACCATCTCTAATGCTTCGGCTACGGTCGTCGAAATGGGTTTCTCGACGAAGACGTGCTTCCCCTTTTCGAGTGCCGCGATTGTCTGAGGGGAATGCAGGTGGTTTGGGGTCACCAGTACGATCCCTGCCACATCCTCCGATGAGATCAGATCTTCAAAACTCTCAGCGACCCGACAACCCAATTCCCGCGAGACGAGTTCCGCTTCATCGCGGTTTACATCATAACAGACCGCCAATTGCAGGTTCCGACTCTTGGCGATTGCAGTTCGGATCGTGCGGCCATGGCTTCCGACTCCCGCCTGTCCTACTTGGATGCGTTCTGTGGCCCGCTGTTCCATCATGTCTTTCTTAGCCTGCCCCTTCTTTTGTGACGGCGGCCTTTGTTTTCCGTTTTGTCAGCATCTCTTTATAGATGGATGCATAAAGATCGTCACGCGGCACGCAACCAGCCGGGTATTGGCCCAGCTCATTGTCCTTCGAACGCATCAACGCCGTACAGTAGCTTACGGCCAAGCAAACCTTGTTCCTATCGAGAGCTCTCTTCCTAAGCGCATCTTTCGCATACTCGGGGTAAGCAATCGCGCCTCGACCCACGGCCACCATCGTCACACGTCTGCGGCGCAGGTTCGATTCGGCAGCGGGTAAGAGAAACTCCCGCAGCCAGCTGTAGCCAGTACCAACAACCACAAGATCTGGAAACGCCTCCTGGATTTGCGCTGTCAGACGGAAATGTCGGTCTACCCCGACGAGTGGATGCTCGGGGGATTCGTACCCATCGACAGGTGCACGTTCGAACGGCCTCCCGTAGTGCATGTTGTAATACGGACTGCCCATGGATACGTTCACGAGCTGGACACCCCCTTCTACCAAAGTACGTACAAGCATTATCGGCTCAGTAAGATTGGGTCGCACGGGATCGCTAGGATCAATACCGAAGCCACCATATGTGTAAGGGATCGGATATGCGAAAGGCTTCCCGTCGCCCGTGACTGGGTCCTTCCGGAAAGGAATCCCATCGAAGACGTTGATTCGAGAAGCGATGAAGACTCCCGCCCTCAGCTCGGCACGAAGCTTCCTCAGGACATTCCGAATGAAACGCGTTCTATTATCGAACGTACCGCCGTACTTTCCATCGCGCAATGTCGCACCGAGAAGCTCCGAGAGCAAGTAGGAATGACATTGCTTGATGTCCACAAAATCGAAGCCGATCTCATACGCCAGCTTCGCCGCTGCAACGAACTTCTCTTCGAGCTGCTCCAGATACTCGTCGCTCACCAATGGATAGTCGGGCGGAATTGTGACTCCGGCCTTTTTGTCGAGATAAGTGACCTTATCGACCAATGGATTGTGATATACCAGCATCGGTCGCTGATATGAGTAACGGCCCGAGTGCGTTAACTGTAAACCCACGATGAGATCATCGTCACGGCCAAACTCTTCCCGATGAGCTTGCCTCGTTCGCTGAAGCAATTCCCTGAAAGAGGAGGCGTTCTCCACTTTTAGAAGAAGTTGACGTGGATTCATTCGACCTTCGGGCACGACAGCAGTCGCCTCCCCCCAGATCAGCTTTGCGCCACCGCGTCCAAAGCGTTCCCAACGTCGGAAAGTAAGTTCCCCTGGTTTTCCGTCCAGAGTCCCATCGCACCCCTCCATCGGATGGATCCCGAGTGAGTTGCCAGCGGTCAATCCCCCCACCTTCACGGGATGCGAGACGTAGTCGATCTCTGTCTCAAAAGTGATGTCAAGGCCGAGTCTTTCCACATCAGCTTTGATCTCGTCGAGTGTACGATATGTGAAGAAGCGCTGGGACATACCCATGCGACCGGCTAGACCGTCATCTCGATCTTCGCGTCCTGCTTGGGATCAGGCATGGTGAGAGTCCTTTTGAAGAGCTTGAACTTCTTCCCATCGACTCGCGCTTCTTTCTTCCTCCCTCTCTTAACGTGGAGCGAGATCCATTTCCCACGGACATTCACCCTAGCTTTTACTTCTTTTAGGCCGGACAAAAGCTTTGGCCGGATGACAAGTTCCTTCTCTCCCGGCCGTACGCCGAGAAGATGATGCACGAAGAAGATCAATACCTCGGCCCAGTTCCACGGCGTCACCCCCACTGGCGGAAGGGGCGGGACCGGCCGATTGCAGTAAACTTCGAACCATGTTCCGCCTTTGCCTCCCTGAACGTTGTACAGCCACTCCAGCGCGCGCCACACTTTTTCATGCTCGCCCATTTCCAAGTATGCACGAGCCACGAACATCGTTGGAAAAGGCCACGGCCCCGGTGAGTCTGGCTCAGAGCTAACATTGTAACGTGCGTACCCTCCCGAGTCCCACCTCTGATTCCAGAGCTTCTCGATCTCCATCATGGTATTCCGCGCCAGTCCGCTGTTTGGCGGAACAAGTTCCAGGACGATCGGAAGAGCCTCCTCCGTGTCAGGCTCGCAGTAAGCGAGTTCTTCTGTCGCCAGCTGGAAACATGGGGGCATCGCTGAGCGGTCCGGCGGGGTCAACACTGTTTGGACCTCCCCGGTCACAAGCCGGCGTTTGATCATCCTTCCGCCGTCGATCAGTGCAAACCTTGGATTCGTGAGCATCGCATGACGGAGCTTTTCACTTGCGGCCGCCCATTTTTCCTCAAGGTCCCTTCTGTTCATAAACTTCGCTATCTCTGCAGCGTGTTTCAGGCCGATAGAGCACCAAAGCTGATAAGCCAATTCATACCCTTCGCGGACTCCATGCGGCGCTGAGCGTTCCCAGAATTCTCGAGCATTACAAAGCAACCCGCTGTCGTGATCCCAGAACTCGTCCCGCAACGGAAAATCGGCGACAGCGACGATTTTCTTCCAATACTTCTTGATGAGTGAATCGTCTCCCGACCAGCGCCAATACATCCCGTGCGCATACAGTAGCTCACCATTCTGATCCAGCTCATAAAGATCAGGACCGCGCCACCGGCTTGACTCGAGTGTGATCCCTTCAGTGCTCACCATCTTTTCCATCATCCTCTCGAGTAACGCTCTCGCTAGCTTCGTCTGCGCTGACATTGCCAGCGCTGTCACGACCATACATTGATCGCGAACCCACTCCTGGTTGTATTGCCAGATTCCCGAATCCATTTTTCCGGACTTGGAGACCGAAGCGAAGAGACCGCTCTTTGATGTACGGAAAAGATGATCCAGAATTCTATCCGCCTGAAAAGTTGCGGTGGACTTCCAGTACTCCGACGTTTTCTTCCTGAGCTGTATGATCAGCTTTCTGGAAACTTGAATGGGCTTCGCATTGAGGCTATAGAAAATAGTGGCCCGACTCTCCGCGCCCTTCTCGAGGTCCCCGAACGGAACCGTGATCCATCGGTCATGGGCGTCGGCACGCTCCAGCGATGACATTAACAATCGGAGATGGCCTCGTGCTTCAAGCCTGCTCTTTTCCCGATGTTCATACTGTTCATCAAAAAACATGGGATTAGGATAGAGCATCGTACGAGCCTGTCCGGTTAGCGGTCGGGGTGAATTATTTTTCACCCGCACCGTTCTGATTAGCACAGGTGCCCCCATCGGACACCAGAATTCTTCTCGAACTGAACATCGCCCCGCTTTCCATTCAGCGACCACTGTCGGGATCTCACTCGGGTACTCCCAGTGTACCTCCAACGCACCCGCTTTCGGATAGTACAGCCTGTCATTGATGATGACGGTCATCATCGTCCGCTCTATCCCCGTCTCGGGATGGTACAGGAATGTGCTGCTCTTCCTCGCAAAGTGTTCGGGATGCATCAGGAGAAGGCCCAAGACTGTCCCTGAGGCTGGATTGCTCGAGTACTGGATAGCTGCCTGGATGAGGCCGTTTCCAAGAAAGAAGTATTCCAACCCTTCGCCTACGGTCTGGTAGTCAATGTGAGGGCATTGAGCTAGACTTCGGGCGTCCGGGGTTCGTGGTTTTTCAGAAAGAGATGTGAGAGCTACGCTCGCGTCGAGGAGACTCTGGTATTTTTTCTGGTCGTAGGCACTCATACTTTTGGAGCTTCCGTTTGTTCCAATTGCCGCGGGTTAAAGACTGGATTCTCAGTTACCGTACCACCGAGTATTGGAAGAAGATGTAGAAATGATTCGGGTGAGTTCCCCCAGGTGGGATCAGAGCCACTCACACCCCCTTACCTCTCGCCTGTTCCTGTTCAATTTTTTTCAATATGCGAGCCACCGTGTCGACATTCTTTCTTGACTTTTCGATGAGAGGAAGACAGTGCGTCTCGATGGTGACACGTTTGAGTTTTCCATCCCTGACTACCGCGCGAAGCTGATCTTCCCACTTAATCTTCCCCTCGCCTACCGGGACGCATGCCAGCGTAGAGTTTTTCTCAGCGTCCTTCACGTGTAAATTGACTACCCAGTCCTTCAGTGCCTCATAACCGGAAGGGTAAGGAAACGGTTCGGCGCCGAGCGCGTTTGCCGGATCCCAATTTGCTCTCAAGTACTGGGAGTTGACCGCGGCCAGCAATTTCGCAGTATTCATCCCTGTGTCCGCCCAGAAGCCAGGCTCGTTCTCCACTGCGAGCATCATGCCCTCTTTCTCGGCGACGTCGGCGGCGGACCGAAACACCTCCACGACGCGTCGAAGTTCATCTGTATCGTTTACCTCCGAACGTGCAAAACCAAAGGGGATAACGAGTGTTGCCCCAAACTTGTGTGCAAGATCC
>JBBIJH010000136.1:4990-7334 GCA_037446075.1 Ignavibacteriales bacterium | reverse complement strand
ATTACCGCCATCCCGGGGGACGAAGCGCGACAGTACAAAGACGTTCTAGGAATGATGATGCGAGTAGATTTCAAAATCACGGAAGTGCTAAAGGTGGCGCACGAGACTTACCTGATTGGATTCAATGCTCCTGAAATCGCTGCCCTTGCCATTCCGGGTCAATTCGTAAACATCAAGGTCTGCGAATCCTTCCACCCTCTCCTCCGGCGGCCCATGAGCATCTGCGACGTAGATGGGGATACTGTCAGGATCCTTTTCAACGTTGTCGGTACTGGAACGGCCATGCTTGCGCAGAAGAGAGCTGGCGACGAAATAGACGTCCTTGGGCCACTCGGCCACGGTTTTGACCTGAAAGAGGATTTCGATGAGTCAATCATTGTCGCGGGAGGGCTTGGTGTCGCCCCGTTTCCGCTTCTCACGAAAGAGCTCTCGAAGCGAGAAGTTACCGTCAAGACCTTTGTCGGCGCCCGGAATGCGAGTCGTCTGGCCATTGGGGGACTTCTCAACGTGAGTACGGCGACGGATGATGGAAGTGCAGGCTATCACGGTAGCGTTGTAGAACTTCTCAAGAGCCGGCTTACGGGTTTGAGGTCTCGCACAAGGCTCTTTGCATGTGGCCCGATTCCCATGCTGCACGCTCTGCAAGAATTCATATTGAATACCGATCTGTCCTGTGACGTCTCAATCGAGACTGCGATGGCCTGTGGAATCGGAATCTGTCAGGGATGTCCGGTTGAATGTTTGAATGGAAACCAGAGGTACAAACTTGCGTGCAAGGATGGCCCTGTATTTGACATTCGAAGCATTGTGATCTGAGGTTATGGTCAAGACATCAGTCGAGATTGCTGGAGTGCACTTTAAGAACCGCGTGCTCGCTGCATCGGGCACGTTCGGGTACGGCGACGAATGTCTCGACCTCGTGGACCCGAGTCAACTCGGCGGGATAGTTACAAAATCGCTTTCCTTAAGACCGAGAGAAGGAAACCCGCCCCCGAGAATTGCAGAAACAACCGGCGGGATGCTCAACTCCATCGGTCTTGCCAACATCGGCGTCGATCGGTTTATTTCTGAGAAGTTACAGCTTCTTCAGACGCTCGACACTGTGATCATTGCCAACATCGCTGCAAGCACAGTGGATGAGTACTGTGAGGTTCTGGCGCGTCTTGAAGAACAAGAGGGCATCGACGGTTACGAGATTAATATTTCCTGCCCGAATGGCAATGAAGGTGGATTGAGCTTCGGAACGAGTTGCGATGCAACACGAGAAATCACGTCTCGGTTGCGGGCCCTGACGAAGAAATTACTTATCGTCAAGTTGACGCCGAATGTCACTCACATTTCTGAATTTGCCAGAGTCGCGGAGGACGCAGGTGCTGATGCCCTCAGTGTCATTAACACAGTCGTGGGGATGGGGGTGGACATCAAGACGCGAAAACCAAAGCTATCCACCGTCACGGGTGGACTTTCGGGGCCTGCTATCAAGCCGATTGCTCTTGCAAAGGTATACGAATGCGCACAGGCGGTGAAAATCCCCATCTTCGGCATCGGCGGCATCATGAGCGCCGAAGACGCAATCGAATTCCTCCTCGTCGGAGCAACAGCTGTCCAGGTTGGAACTGCGAACTATCTCGACCCGGCGTCCGGAGTAAGAATCGCAGAAGGAATTGAAAAATACTGTCAGGAAAATAAGATCGACGACGTTGGCTCTCTGGTAGGGGCGATGAAGGAGGGGGTCGGGATCCCCGTGATTCAGAGCTGGTTATAGTTCCACCTGGTTTTCCTCCATCTTTCTCTGAACCAATTCTTGCCGTTGTGACCTACACGAAAAGCGTCGAGTATCTTTACTCCCTCCAAAGATTTGGGATCAAGCTTGGCTTGCGGAAAATCCGTGCCCTTCTCGAGCATGCAGGGAACCCAGAGAATCGCTTTCAATCAATCCACATCGCGGGGACAAATGGGAAAGGCTCAACGGCTGCGATGATCGCTTCCATTTTCCAAGAGGCTGGTTACAAGGTTGGGCTTTACACTTCCCCGCATCTCATCGACTTCACGGAGCGAATAAGAATTAACGGCCACCCAATTGACCCAAGAAGGGTTGCGGAGTACACTGAAGTTCTCAAGCCTCAGATCCGAAAGCTCAAGTGTACCTTCTTTGAGGCCACGACTGCGGTTGCTTTCATACACTTCGCCCATGAGAGAGTTGACATTGCAGTGATCGAGACGGGACTCGGTGGGAGACTGGATGCAACAAACGTCCTAAATCCACTGCTGACGATCATCACTTCAATCGGCCTGGAGCACACCGAGCATCTGGGCACAACCATCACCCGTATCGCCCGAGAGA
>JBBIJH010000136.1:2947-4970 GCA_037446075.1 Ignavibacteriales bacterium | reverse complement strand
GTCATCGGGAATCTTCCTGTGGACGCCGCGAACGTCATCCTCCGCATCGCGGCATCGAAGCAAGCACCCGTCATCTGTGCACCGATGGTCGCGGAGGCACACATCGCGTCCAACACCCTGAAGATGCTCAGCCTTGACCTCACAACAAAGTGGAGAGCCTACGAAAACCTGACTGTCGGCTTCAGCGGTAGTTTTCAAGCGGAGAATGTGCGCCTGGCAGTCACCGCCTGCGAAGTCCTGTGCCATACGGCTCGGAAGGACTTCATGATCGACGTGGATCATGTTTATCGTGGACTACGCAACGCCCGAAGAAATACCGGAATCAGGGGAAGGCTCGAAGTTGTGAAAATGAGACCGAGAGTGATCATCGATGTTGCACACAACCCAGACGCCATCGCCTGCCTGGCAGAAGCGCTCGATGATCTTGGCCTGAAAAACCCGATAATAATATTCGGAGTCATGAGAGATAAGAACTATGAGCAAATGTTGGGGAACCTGCGAGCGATCTCGGATCGAATCGTCGCGGTCGCTGCTCGCGTTGATCGATCTTTGCCTGCAAGGATCCTGGCGTCCCATGCTCGGCAAAGGGGCTTCAAGGTAACGGCGGGTGGAGCCGTCCGGCGCGGGCTCCAGTTGACCTTGAAGAACGCAAGAGCGTCTGAGACCGTTTTGATCACTGGTTCCCACTATGTCGTGGGAGAGGGCTTGGAATACCTTGAGAAAGGAGGGTAAACGAATCCCATCGAGGATATTTAGGTCTTTTCTGTTCCTCGCAGCCCTCCGCTCACTTGGGCTCTCTCAGTCACTGCAGCTCGTGAATGCATTTCCCACCCTTGGCTTCACGAGGCCGCTGTTTCTGACGCACTCTCCCGACGGCACAAATAGGATTTTTGTTGTCCAACAGAACGGTCTCATAAGGGTCTTCCCGAACGACTCAGCGGTAACTTTTGCTACTACCTTCCTGAACATCTCCAACAAACTTAGTTCTTCGGATGGGGAGCAGGGATTGCTCGGCCTTGCTTTCCATCCGAACTACAGAACTAACGGATACTTCTATGTCAACTACACGGCGCCCAATCCGCTTCGCACTGTGGTTGCTCGCTTTTCTGTATCGCAGAACGATCCAAACAAGGCCGACTCATCGAGCGAACACAAGATCCTTGAAGTCAATCAACCCTTTGTGAATCACAACGGCGGAATGATTCTATTCGGGGCGGATGGCTACCTGTATATCGGGATGGGGGATGGGGGCAGCGCCGGTGACCCACAGAATAACGGCCAAAACCTATCGACCCTCCTTGGCAAGATCCTTCGTATCGATGTGGATCGTACGACGGGGACGACAAATTACGCCATCCCTGTTGACAATCCGCTCCGAGGGAACACTCAAGGCTACAGGGAAGAAATATGGGCGTGGGGCTTTCGAAATCCCTGGAGGTTCAGTCAGGATAAAGTCAACGGACAGATCTGGGTTGGGGACGTTGGGCAGAACGCCTGGGAGGAGATCAACCTTCTCCAGAGGGGAGGAAACTACGGCTGGAGAATAATGGAGGGCGCCCACTGCTATAACCCTCCGAGCGGATGCAACACGACCGGACTGATTCCGCCCGTGAAAGAATATCCTAACGCTGGTTCAGAATGTTCCGTGACGGGAGGTTACATTTACCGAGGCACGGCGAGGCCAGAGCTTGTTGGAGCATATATTTATGCGGACTATTGCAGTGGGAAGATATGGAAGTTCCGGTATGTTAATGGCCAACTGAGCGAGGATTCTCTGTTAATCGATGCACCGTTCTCGATCTCTTCGTTCGGAATTGACGAGAACAACGAGCTGTACATTTGTAACTACTCGGGCGGGAGTATCCAGAAGTTTTCTCGCAACTTTCTGAACGGAACCGGAGACGGGGGAGAACAAATCCCCATGGACTTTGTCTTGAATCAGAATTATCCGAATCCGTTCAATCCGGTCACCCTGATTCGCTACTCGGTGCCGTCGACTCAGCTCGTGCGGTTGAAAGTGTAC
>JBBIJH010000136.1:0-2937 GCA_037446075.1 Ignavibacteriales bacterium | reverse complement strand
CTATTCGTTCGAGTTCAACGCAGCCACACTGGCGACAGGTGTGTACTTTTATCGTATGACCGCGGGGACCTTCGCAGAGGTAAAGAAGATGACATTGCTGAGATAAGTCGGTGGTCGGCACGTCAGCATCTGTTTGATTTTCAGGAACGAGCTTCCTATATTTAGAGCAGGAGTGCTGATAGGATATGGCCGTCATACAGAAGAATATTCGATTGGTGGGCTCCCGAGGCAGCAGCGAGGAGATAGCGCTTTTCGACAGTGGCGCAAGTTACTCTTGCATTAGCCCGGAATTGGCCCGAAAGCTGGAAGTCGTGATCCCTCTCCCTGAGCCGATGTCGTTTGGGACCGCGAAAGATGGAGAGCAACTCATCGCCAATGAACGCGTGAGTCTGAATTTTCATCTCTCGGGGTATCGCTTCTCCGATGAGTTTATGTTGATTCCTGATCTCTCCGAGCAGGTTATCATTGGTGCAGCCACTTTGCAGAAATGGCGCTTAAAGCTGGACTTCGAGCACGACGAGGTCATCATCGATCCGCGAGTCACAAAGCTGAGGTTAATGTAGCAAACTAGGTAAGAAACAGAGAAGCCAGTCTTCCGTTTATCGGGACTGGCTTTTCTTTCTTCACCGCGTTTAAGTTCTAGCGCTAGGACCTTCTGGCCGTCACCAAGACATGAACAAGAGAATTCTCGTCAGCAGTTTTTCAAACTTCTTTCTTGCTGTCCGTGCCACACGAATGACATCCTCGTGGGACATCGGCTCGCTGGTAAGTCCCGTAGCAAGATTGGTGATCAATGATATCCCGAGCACACGCATTCCCAGTCGCCTCGCCGTCATCGCTTCGTGAACAGTTGACATTCCGACCGCGTCCCCTCCCAACCTCCAGATCATCTGAATCTCAGCGGCGGTCTCATACGATGGGCCAGCAACCGCGCAGTAGACTCCCTCCTTCAGCGTGAGGCCTTCTCGTTGTGCGACACCACGCGCCAAGGAGAGCAAGCTAGGATCGTAGACGCGGGTTGGTGTTCTCAGTTCGCTCGGGCTTTTGGAGCTGGTCAACATGAGGTTGATTTGGCCCGTAATAAGCATGAGGTCGCCCGGAGAAAGCCATCGGCTTACTCCGCCAGCCGCGTTCGTCAGGATCATATTCTTCACGCCCAGCCCCGCGGCAAGTTGGACAGGAAATGTGACGCGATCGATTTCGCCGGATTCGTAGTAGTGAGGTCGACCAACAAACGCAAGTATCGGTGATGCTCGGCCTGACCTTGAGGGAGGGAGTTCACCAAAGATCAACTGCCCGGCATGTCCTTCCACTTGTGGCACCGGGTAGTGAGGAACCTTGGAACAGTCAATGACAACCTTGTTATTCAGTTTCGTCGCGAGGTGACCCAGACCAGAGCCTAACACAACGGCTGTTTTCGGTCGCAGGTCGGTTCGAGACCTAATGTACGCAATTGCCTCACTCAGCTCCTTCATCAGAATTTACCCCAACAGTATTCCAGCAATCGTGGCTGTCATCAGGGTAGCAAGTGTTCCACCAAAGACTGCACGGAGCCCCATGGCCGCAAGGTCCTTCCGTCGATTGGGCGCCATCGGACTAATGCCTCCGATCTGGATGGCGATGGAGGAGAAGTTTGCAAAACCGCACAATGCAAAGGTCGACATCGTGATGCTTTTCTCAGTCAACTGCCCTGCGGAGACAAGCTTGGCCAGGTCGAGGTAGGCGACAAACTCATTGATGACAACCTTCGTGCCGATCAGGCTCCCAAAATTCATCGCGTCCTGCCAAGGGATGCCAATGGCCACTCCGACAAACTGTAAAAGGAGACCGAAGACGAGCTGGAGGTTCAAAGGTCGCCCGTAGTTTGCCTCCAGTACGCTATTAAGGCCCGTGAGAACGCCGATCTGTTGCAGAAGGTAGTTCACCAGGCTAATGAGTGCGATAAAGGCCAGAAGCATCGCTGCGACGTTCAATGCCAGCTGTAATCCGTTCGAAGCGCCTCCTGCGGCCGCTTCAATCAAGTTGGCGGCTTCCTTTTCCACTTTCAGCTTCACTGTGCCCCGTGTCAGCGGCTCCTCCGTCTCAGGGTAGATGATCTTTGAGATTGCTAGGGAGGCTGGGGCAGCCATCACACTGGCGGCAAGAAGTTGAACAGCAAATTTCACCTGCGCCGCGTAGAGCTCCATCTGATGCGCCTCGGCAAACGCCTGGCCGAGAATTTGAATGTATGCCGCCATCACTCCTCCAGCAATCGTGGCCATTCCTCCCGTCATGATCGTCAGGATTTCTGACTGGGTCATCCCCTGGATGTACGGACGTATCAATAGAGGGGCTTCCGTCTGCCCAACGAACACATTCGCCGCGTTCGAGAGAGACTCCGCTCCGCTTGTCCCCATGAGCCGCGCCATAATCCATGCCATTGCCTGAACCACCCGCTGCAGAACGCCGAGATAATACAGGACGGAAGTGAGACAAGAAACAAAAATGATCGTGGGAAGAACCTGGAATGCGAAAAACACACCCAGGCTTTCTTCACCCGAGTTGATAGCAAGTCTGCCGAAGACGAATCTTGCGCCGTCCATGGTGAAACCAAGAAGGCTCACCACGGCGCCACCCAGCCATTCGATCACAAGTTTCGGCCACCCTAACGGGGCAAAGAGGTTTCTCAACGGCTCGCTCAGGATGATGAAGATTGCAAAAACAATCTGGATCAGAAGTCCCATACCTACCAGTCGCCAGTTCACCCGCTTCTTGTTGTTGGAGAACAAGAAGGCGATCCCGATAATCACAACCATTCCAATAACGCCACGGAGGAGTCCTACGGCATTCATAGCTTTAAGTCTCCTGGAGTGATGAGCAAGACAAGGGAAACAGTTGGATCAGTGAGGGGGAGCCGAGAGCTAACATGAGGTAAGAGCCGAAACTATTCCCTCGGCG
>JBBIJH010000135.1:3985-7391 GCA_037446075.1 Ignavibacteriales bacterium | reverse complement strand
GGGGGAGAGCCCGTTGTTGAAGTACCGCTCCTTCGAGGACGGTCTCTTCGAGACGCTAAGTTTGCCCTCGAACGGGTGGGCCTCAGTCTGGGAGGGGAAGAATTTGTGCCCTCCGACGAATTCCCTCCCAACACGATCATTGACCAGAGCAGCGCTGCGGGTTCGATGGTGCGCAAGGGCAGCAGCATCTCCGTAGTTATCAGTCAAGGCAAAGAAAGCGACCGAATCGTAGTGCCGAATCTCGTCGGAAGAATTCTTCCTGAAGCTCAGAAGCTTCTACTCCAACGCGGATTGAAATTGGGAAATGTTTCTTTTCAGGAGAGCCTCGAACTCTTGCCGAACACGGTGCTCGAGCAGTATCCTCGAGCGGGAGACTTAGTGGGCCTGGGTCAGCCAGTTGATTTATTTGTCGCTCACGCTAGCCCCGAGAAGCCCAAGGAGTTCAGAGAGAATTAAGTCCACCGACCAGACGGAGTGACCCATGCTTAAACTTTCGGCCTCCATTCTCACTGCTGATTTTTCTGATCTCAAGACTGCAGTCGCCCAACTCGAGGAAGCTCAGGTCGACTGGCTTCATCTCGATGTAATGGACGGCCACTTCGTGCCGAACCTGTCCTTTGGTCCAATGTTGATCCGATCCTTGCGTAGGACAACGAAGCTTTACTTTGACACACACCTGATGATCTCAAATCCGGATGAGTATCTAATGGAGTTCCGAGATGCTGGTGCTGACTCCATCACGGTACATTTCGAAACCTGCACACATCTGAGCCGGACGATCCAACAGATTAAGCAGCTCGGGGCAAAAGCCGGCGTTGCCTTGAATCCTTCCAGCCCACTGTCCCTCGTAAAGGAAATCATAGGGGAAATCGACCTCCTCCTTATCATGTCAGTGAATCCTGGTTTTGGAGGGCAAGAGTTCCTACCGTTCACGTTGAAAAAGATCAAAGAGGCGGCCGCTCTGGTGAGGAGGTACAAGCCAGGAGTGCTCCTCGAAGTGGATGGCGGCATTGACGCGACGAACATTCAACGGGTCGCCTCGGCAGGTGCTGACGTGATCGTGGCTGGGGCAGCCATTTTCAACTCTCGGGACGTGGTGGGAAACGTCCGTCTCCTGAGGAAGAAAGCAAAGGGGGTGAAAAGGGACTTCATCGTCTAGTTCGGACCTTCTATGTTCCATCGATCTCCGCCAGGCACATCTCGATAGCGTAACGCCACCCCGTCACTGACTGGAAGCTTCTCCTGCAACCTTGCCCATCGGGCCATCTTCACTTCCCCCGCACTCTTCTCGTGGCGCCTTGTAAGCATTCATTACGCCGAGCCTTGAAAGCTATTTTGAATCCAGCTGGCCGCTTGCCCTGTTTGTGAGTTCTTACCCTGCGATGTGTGAAAATTTTTCCCAGCTGAAAATTTCACTTGACAAGAGCCGGATGCTTCCTTATATTTGAAGGCAAAACAGGAGAAAGGCCTAATCATATTAAAGAAATTTATGCATTTGCCTGTCGAAGTAAAGTTCCGGACACATCTGCCTTGCGCTGTGCGGTGGCCGCACTACTATGCTTGACGAGATCGACATCAAGATCCTGGAGATATTGCAGAAAAATGGTCGAACACGACGTAATGACCTCGCCGAGGCGGTTGGCCTTTCAACGCCCTCTGTCAGCGAACGGCTGCGGAAGCTTGAGGAGACGGGAATTATCACTGGCTACTATGCGCGTGTCGACCCAAAGAAGCTCGGAAGAGATGTTACTGCTTTCATTCTCGTCACTGTCGACAGCTCGAAGCATTATCCGGCATTCATTGAACACGCGAATTCAACAGACGAGATCCTCGAATGTCATGCGGTCACCGGGAAGGGGACGCATTTGCTGAAAGTCACGACGGAGAACACTGCTTCGCTCGAAAAACTGCTCTCAAAAATTCAAGCGTGGGCGGGAGTAGTAGGAACGCTCACAAGTGTTGTCCTCTCTTCGTCAAAAGAGACCACAAGAATTAAAGTAAACCATTCAAAATAGTTCTTCACTATCTGAAAAGGAGAGACAGACCATGTCAAGAACTCCGACGAATAGTGTTGGGAAAGTTTTTAAAAGCATTAAGGACAACGACGTGAAGATCGTCGATTTGAAGTTCCTAGATTTTCCTGGACAGTGGCAGCATTTTTCGCTTACACCATCGGAGTTGACCGAGGATTCATTCGAAGAAGGGGTGGGTTTCGATGGGTCCAGTATCAGGGGATTCCAGAAGATCCAGGAGAGCGACATGGTGCTGATCCCTGATCCACATTCTTGCTTCATGGATCCTTTCACTTCTGTCCCGACTTTGAACATGATCTGTAATGTGAAGGACCCTGTCACGGGAAAACTATATACACGCGATCCTCGCTACGTCGCCGAGAAAGCAGAAGCGTACTTGAAGAAAACCGGCATCGCGGACGCTGCGTACTTCGGACCCGAAGCGGAGTTTTTCATTCTCGACAGTGTTCGTTTTGATCAGTCGTATAACTTCGGCTACTACTACCTCGACTCCGAAGAAGGATTCTGGAACAGTGGAGGGAACGGAAACGGCAAGCCGAACCTTGGTCACCGACCGCGTTACAAGGAAGGATATTTTCCGATTCCGCCAGTCGATAGTTTGCAGGATATCCGGTCGGAGATGGTGCTGACTCTCGAATCCGTCGGTGTAAAAGTTGAGGTTCACCACCACGAAGTCGCCACGGCGGGGCAAACAGAAATCGACATGAAGTTCGATGCCCTGACGAGGATGGCCGACAAACTTACCATCTACAAGTATATCACGAAGAACGTAGCGCATAAGTATGGCAAGACGGTTACCTTCATGCCGAAGCCGATCTTCAACGACAATGGGTCGGGAATGCACGTCCATCAGAGCCTCTGGAAGAAGCAGAAGAACCTTTTCTACGGAAACGAGTACGCGAACCTGAGTAAGACCGCATTGTACTATATCGGTGGTTTATTGAAACACGCCCCCGCGCTTTGCGCTTTTGTCGCCCCGACTACCAACTCGTACAAGCGTCTCGTCCCGGGCTTTGAGGCACCGGTCAATCTCGTGTACTCGAGGCGGAATAGAAGCGCAGCCGTTCGGATTCCACTCTACTCCAACAATCCGAAATCGAAGAGGATCGAGTTCCGTTGCCCCGACCCCTCCTGTAATCCTTATCTCGCCTTCGCCGCAATGCTGATGGCAGGCCTTGACGGCATCGCGAAAAAGATCGACCCGGGTGAGCCAATCGATAAAGACATTTACGAACTGGAAGCTCACGAATCGAACGGCGTGCCCTCGACTCCCGGATCTCTTGAAGAGGCTTTAAAGGCCCTCGAGGTCGACCATGACTTCCTCCTGAAGGGAGGGGTCTTCACAGAGGATGTGATCCAGACGTGGATCGCGT
>JBBIJH010000135.1:0-3975 GCA_037446075.1 Ignavibacteriales bacterium | reverse complement strand
GAGAAAGAAGTCAAGCCGATGCAGCTCAGACCGCATCCGTACGAGTTCGCGCTATACTATGACATCTGAAAGCTGAGAAAATCGGTCGTCTGAAATGGACCCCCGCGCGCCGGGGGTTTTTTATTCTTGACTTTCCACATTTTCTCCGGGAAAGGTGAAATCTTTCCAGCACCGGTGAAGTATCAACCACCTGGCCACCGATGCCGTAAACTCACCCCTTTCGATTCCCCTTCTCTTCGCCAGAGACGCGGAGAGGGGATGCGTTGGAATCAGTTATCTTTTTTCAGGTGAACTCCATGGATGGGGAGACTTGACTTTTTTTATTACCTTGCATTTCTGGCGCTGTTTCACTAATATCTGATGGGGCAACGAAGTCCCCGGACCGACGGTGCTCAGAAAAACGAAACCGATTTTCGCATCCCTCGCAAGGAGTGGCAAAAGTTGAAGAAGAGCCACCTTTGGCGAGCGGATTGGACTTCTTGAAGATATCGCAGACCTTGAAGCGCCAAAGCACGTACGTCGAAAAGATTGTTCCGCTAGATTAATAGCTCAAGAAGCGTGGCTTGCGAAATAATCATTAAACCATCCGCACCGCGCGATCTTGAGAGGCTTCCGGATAACGAAGCCCGACGTACTGGCCGCCGTATCAGTCAACTTCAGAACGAACCTCGCCACGCGGGCGTGCAAAATTCAGTGCCCAAGAAGGCCAGCGCATCCGGAGTGGCGATCACCGGATACTCTACTCATCAAAATGAAGCATCCAAGAGAAACCTATCGGTGACCTTTTCCTGCTTCATGCCTTGTCAATAGCCACAGCACCTGTGAGCCAGATGTAACCTATGCCGGGCTACCAGAAAATTCTCTACTCCACCACTAACAAAACGTGCACGATCACGCTGAACCGTCCCGAGAAAAGGAACGCCCTCGACGATTCGATGATCGGCGAACTACGTCAGGCTTTTTCACAGGCAGAGAGATCCCAGGATGTGCGGATCGTTGTGCTGACCGGCGCGGGAGGGACATTTTGTGCAGGCGCGGATGTTGACTATCTCCTGAAGATCTCCGACTACGGCTTCGAGCAGAACAAAGAAGACTCGTTGAACCTGATGCGGCTCTTCCAGCAAATCTACACACTCCGGAAGCCCGTAATCGCGAAGGTCCGCGGTCCGGCGATCGCCGGAGGTTGCGGACTTGCCACAGTGTGCGACTTCGCCATTGCTGCGGAGGAGTCGGCGAAGTTCGGGTATAGCGAGGTCCGCATTGGATTCTTGCCCGCCATTGTCTTAACTTTCCTCATCAAGAGAATCGGAGAAGGGCGCGCTCGCGAATTGGTGTTAACCGGGAACGTCATCGACGCAAGGGAAGCAGAACGGATTGGGCTCGTGACAAAGTCCGTCCCGGAGCAAACGTTGGACGAGCACGTGGGTAACCTCGCGCGAGAACTGGCAGAGGCAAACAGTCCCCGGTCAATGGCGCTGTGCAAGGAGATGTTTTCAAAGTTAGACGGCCTGAACTTCGTTGACGCTCTCGAATATGCCGCAAATATGAACGCGCTGACTCGAATGACGGATGATTTCAAGAAAGGTTTGCAGGCGTTTCTGAAAAAAGAACGCGTGTCCTGGTAGAAGTTTGAATCTATATTGCGTGGTCTCTTGGCCCTCGACCTTAAAAAACACATTCGCAGCGTCCCTGACTTTCCCAAGAAGGGGATCGTCTTTCGCGACATCACGACACTCCTGAAGGATAAGGAGGCGTTCCGACAGGCAGTGGATTTGTTCTACAAGAAGTACAAGAGCGAGAAGATCGACAAGGTGGTGAGTGTGGAGTCGCGCGGCTTCATCTTTGGTGCGGTCCTCGCCCACAGGTTAGGAGCTGGGTTCGTTCCGATTCGGAAACCATCGAAGCTCCCGGCAAAGACGATTCGGGAGGAATACCAACTCGAATACGGCATGGATGCGATGGAAATCCACGAAGACGCCATCTCACCCGGTGAGCGAGTCCTCGTGCACGACGACCTTCTGGCAACAGGAGGGACCGTTCTCGCTGCGTGCCGTCTCATCGAGCGACTTGGAGGCAAAATTGTAGGACTCTGCTTCCTGGTCGAACTTTCTTTTCTGAAAGGGCGCGATCGACTCATGAACTACGACATCTACTCGATTGTGACTTACGACAGAGAGTGACAGCTCGACCGAGAAGGTGGCCAACCACGACATCCCTGAGGCACCAGATCCCGAAGACCAAAAATCCTACCGTTGGACTCAATCAGGATGCGAGAAAATTCTCGTCTCTAATTTCTGATCATGAAGACGATCATCGAGCCTTTCAAAATCAAATCCGTCGAGCCGATTCGATTCACGACGATTGAAGAGCGCGAGAGAATCCTCGAAGAAGCCGGGTACAATCCATTCTTCATCCACGCTGAGGATGTCCTCATCGATTTGCTCACTGACAGCGGTACAGCCGCGATGAGTGCCAAACAATGGGCCGGAATGATGGAAGGGGACGAATCGTATGCTGGGTCAAGGAGCTTTTACAGGCTCGAGAAGATCGCGAAGGAGCTGACGGGATTCACGTATATCATTCCGACACATCAAGGGCGAGCTGCGGAAAAAATTCTTTTTACCATCGTGGGCGGACCCGGGAAAGTGATACCCAACAACACTCACTTCGATACAACGCGAGCGAACATTGAGTTCACGGGCGCCGAGGCAATCGACCTACCCATCGAGGAAGCGAAACATCCGGAAGCGGTCTATGATTTCAAAGGAAATATCGACCTGCCCGGGTTAGAAAGGTTGATACAACAGAGAGGCGCCGAAAATATTCCCCTGTGTATGCTAACGGTCACGAACAACGCTGGAGGCGGTCAACCCGTCTCGATGGAAAACATCCGAAAGACCAAAGAGCTACTCTCGAGATACAGGATTCCCCTTTTCCTCGATGCGTGTCGGTTTGCGGAGAACGCCTTCTTCATCAAGAAGAGAGAAAGAGGTTACAGCGAGAAAACCCCCAAGGAAATCGTGCGGGAGATGTTCTCGTATGCGGACGGATGTACCCTCAGCGCGAAGAAAGATGCGCTCGTCAACATGGGTGGGTTCCTCGGAGTCAATGATGATGAGCTGGCAACCAAGGCCCGGAACATCCTCATCGTTACGGAAGGATTCCCGACGTATGGTGGACTCGCTGGAAGAGATTTGGAGGCGATCGCACAGGGACTGGAAGAAGTTCTTGACGAGCATTATCTCACATATCGCTTGCGCTCTGTGGAGTACCTTGGCGAGAAGCTCGTGGCAGCCGGTGTGCCCATTCTTCAACCCTCGGGCGGTCACGCAATCTATCTCGATGCGAAGGCATTTGCTCCACACATCCCGCCAGAAGAGTATCCTGGTCAATCGATCGTCTGCGAATTATACCGATGGGGAGGAATAAGGTCTGTGGAGATTGGGAGTGTGATGTTCGGGAAGTACGACAAGTCGGGCCGCCTGATTCCGGCGCTGATGGAACTCGTTCGACTCGCCATTCCGCGCCGCGTGTACACCCAGAGCCACATCGACTACGTGATTGAGTGTGTCACTGAAGTCTATCAACGGAGGAAAGAGCTGAGAGGGTACGAGATCGTTTACGAAACCCCTTTCCTCAGACATTTCACTGCACGGTTCCGGCCTCTCTGATGCGGATCTGGTGAATTCGTGATGCAGGCAAGATTGATTCAATGTCCCACCTGCGGCACGATGAACTCTGACCTGGCAGTCGTCTGCTCGAACTGCGGCGGCTTCCTACAGGCGCGGGTGGCGACACTTGATTTCTTCAACACAATCTGGCAGTTGATCGAGTCCCCGCGACGAGCGATGCGGAAGATCGCGTTGTCGATGCACAAGAACTACTCCGTCCTACTTTCGGGTTTGTATGGGATCAACCTTGCGTTCTTTTTCATGTGGCTCTTCAGCCTCGGGGAGGAATTTGATAATATTCTCT
>JBBIJH010000134.1:0-7396 GCA_037446075.1 Ignavibacteriales bacterium | reverse complement strand
ACAACCTCTTCCCTGCGGTGTTTCTGCAAGAGGATCGGGTGACGGGCGTCGATGAGTCGTAGTGGCGGCCTTTCCGTCACCTGGGGTTGTGCTCCCAAGATTTCTATTGAATACCTCGCCTTGGCAAAAAGAAAATCGAGTCGAGCCAATATTTTGAGATTGGACTGAAGTTCAAGACTTAACTCCCTCACTTCAGCAGTCAGCTCCTTCAATATCCTCTCAACTTCCCGCTGTTCGCTGAATTGCAGAGTACGGATCTCGTTATTCAGCTCGAGCGTTTCGGCTGGTTCGACAAAGACAGTCGCTCCGCTCGCGGAGGAACTGTGGATGAAACCCGGTATGTGGTGCTTGTGCTCGACTTTGACAGGAATTACCATACGACCGTCTCGGGTGGTGATGATTTCCTCTTGAGCATAACCTTGCTTTGACGCACTCTCCAGAATAGCGTCGAGTTTAATACGTAACTCATCAGATTTCCTAATGATCTCGCTCCTAATCTCAAGAAGCACCTTGCTTGCGGAGTCCTTTACTTTTGCCTCTTCATCAATTGCCTGATCGATATTGTACTCAAGTACGCGATCGACGAAAAGGTCTCTGGTCAGTTCGTGAAGGAGGGGGTACTGTTTCGACCTCTTCGTAAAAAAGGTACTCAGCAGACGTGCAGCTTGCTGCGTGGAACGGATTTCCAGAAGCTCATTCGGAGAAAGGAAGCTATTTTCAACCGAGGCCTTGTGAAGGTGCGGTCCGATCTCTTTAATTCCGTCGAGTGGGCAGCTTCCTTCATTTTCCAGGACCTTCTTTGCCTCACTCACGAGGTTGAGTTCGAGGCGCAGATCGGGGAGATCTCCGCATGGGGACACTTCGTATAGGAGTTTTCTTCCCGGCTCTGACGCTACGTAGCGGCTGATTCTCTCAATGATCGTGTTGAATTCGAGCTTGGAGTAAAGGGAGGGGAGTGAATCCATGGATCGGTCGATGTTACATTCAGTCTAAAGGCAAAACCTTGAATTTTTCAAAAGTCTTTCGCAGCTCATCATCGAAGGTGGTTGAGCCTAAGAAGACTCTATTCGCCGAGTCGAAGACTCTCGGTGCGAACCCCCGCATCGATTTGTACAGCACGGAGTGGTCACGCGCTCCTTTGCTCGGCTTGTTATACAAGCTCAGCAGGATCAAAATGAGGCTGATGTAAAGTGCCCCCTCTACCGCCCCAAAAAGCGCACCGCCGAGCCTGCTCATAATACCCGACGCCCTCGATGGTCGCCAGAGGAGTCCAATAAGCACGATTTGAAGAAGGATGATCCCGAAAAAGACGATAACGAATGCCAAAACGGCCCCTACAACAGCATGAACACCCCAGACCTTAGTGAAGGTATCCCCAAGGCTGTGCATGGTCCGCGTTGCAAAGATCAACCCTATGACAAGGGAGACAATCGCAGCACCGCCCTTGACAATGCCGACCTTGAAGCCGTAAGAAACAAACCCACAGAGAACCAGGACATAAATAGCGTCGATGTAGTTCATGATCCTCCTCCCCTTCTTGGGTCAAGACAGGAAGCGAGTCCAGCCCCCCCTAAAACTCTATAGCCGTGTCAACCAAAGGAGTCCCAGCCCAAAGGGCAATTCAACCCTTGACCATCCCGCCTTGAAAAGCATGCAGCACCTTTGAAAGTACTTAAGCCCCCTTTCAAAATCAATTTCACGAGGACTACTGGATCGAATGGGTACCAGGGCTGAGAAGGACTCCCAGTCCGTACGTCACCGCAGCTTCGATGATCCCCACCGCTGTCATCTCTCCTCCACTTACAAGCCAGCTTCGCCCCGTGACAAAAGTTTTTGATGCCCCGATCAGGAAATGAGCGAGCGTGCTGATGATGAAGCTCGCTATCACAGCGGGCATCCCTGCGGCAAACAGGAATGGGAGAACTGGGATCAATCCGCCGGCGGCAGTTGAAAGGGTCGCGGAAAGTGAGGCCCTCCAAGGGTTCGGAAAGGTGGCCTCGGACAGCCCGAGTTCTTCATGCGCCAGGGTCTTCAAGAGCTGCTCCGGTTGTTTCATCAGCCGGTCGGCGAGCATCGTTGACTCCTCTGGCGTGAAGCCTTTCAGCTGGTAGAAGAGCGCCATCTCTTCCCTCTCTTCTTCGGGCTGTTCCTCAATCTCGCGACGCTCGCGCTCCATCTCGGCTTCATAAACTTCACGTTCTGATTTCGTAGCTAGGTACGCACCCGCTCCCATTGAAAGCGCACTGGCCAACATGCCTGCTAGACCAGCGATCAGGACAACCTCACTGCCGCCTGTATATCCTGCCATTCCAGAGACAATGCCAAAGGTTGCACCGAGGCCGTCATTCGCGCCGTAGATTGCTTGGCCTATCCAACCCCCGGCCCCATGGGCATGCCACTTCTCTCTTCTCAGCAAAGACTCTAATCGAATTTGTGGCGCTTCGGGTGACGCCATGGACGCCAGAACCTTTGAATGTACCCGTTCGTCTCGCTCGACCTCTGCAAAAGCCTCCTTGTCTTCCTTCTCAAACGCTTTCCCCTCTTTCTCATACCTTGCAGTGTCTTGATCTTCGGCCTGTTCGAGTCGTTTTATTGCGTTCGCAGTACCGCTGTGGACCAGGACCCATCGCCTGAATCGGTCGGCGATCGATTCAGCAAACGCCGGAACTTCTCCTCCGAGTTCGAGAAGGCGCTTTTCCCATCTTCTCGCGTGTTTCTCTTCCGCTTCTGAAAGTCGGAGCAATGTTTTTTTCCTCTCATCACTCTTCTCTCTTGCCGCCAGTTCTACATAAATTCTTGCGCCTGCCTTTTCCCGACGGAAGCTTTTTCGAAGAGCCTTGATGAGTTTCTTTCTCTCATTCATGGTTTGCGTGGGCCTCGCTTTTAGATTCCTCCATAGACTTTAATGACTGCCCCATTGATCGAACGTGCATCATCGGAGCAGAGGAACATGATGAGCTCCGCGATTTCACTCGGTGCTACCCACTTTGACCGGTCTTGTCCCCGAGAAGATCGGATGTTAGCTTCAGTGGCAACTATGCTGGGGACGATCACGTTCGCCGTGATTCCCGTTCCCTTCACCTCATCTGCCATGATTTGGGTGAGGACGGACACACCCGACTTCGAGATCGCGTACGCGCCACGTCCCGCCGAGGGGTTCAGTCCGGGCATGGCGGAAATGGAGATGATGCGGCCGTATTTCTTCTTGATCATGATACGAAGCGCGCTGCGAGAACAGAGAAAAGCAGATCTCAGGTTTAGATCCATCATCCTATCCCAATCCTCCGCTTTCAGGTCGGATATTGGGGTTTTCTCCATGAATCCACCCGCAATGTTGAAAAGGAAGTCGACCGTCCCGTACGCTTCGACGGCTTTCCTGAATGCAGACTGCACCTGGAGTTCTTTCGTCACATCGGCCTTGATGAGAAGGAGTCGGTGTGCATTATCCTTTAGCTTCTCTCGCAGATGCATGGCTCCTCTCTTGTCACGGTATGTCGCTGCAATTCTCGCTCCCTCGGCGTGAAAGGCCTTCACCACGACGCTGCCCAAAGCTCCAGTGCCTCCCGTGACAAAGACTACTTTCCCTGAGAATTTTTCAGTCATCAACTTTGTTTGAAGCTTTGAGAGAAATTGTGATTAAATATATGCTTTCCCGATGATTTAGTCAAAGGTCGGGATCACTTTGTTGACTGGTCCTATTGCCTTTTTGAACTGAAAGAGGTATTTTTCAACTGATGTGCAACAAGGTCTATACACTGCTCCTTCTCCTGATCTACCTCTATACTTTTCAGGTTCAAATCGGGACTCATATCCACGAGATCATACTTGGCTCCGGAAAGGCTCAGCTCCAGCAGGTCCCAGAGTCATCTGGTACACCCAAGTCAAGAACCACACAATCGACATCTTGCCCATTTTGTTCTCGCCTCACCTCGATGGATGTGCTGGCCTCGCCGTCCAATCCCGAGCCAAAGAATCAGAAATCGTTTCCCATTCCAATCCTCGACGTTCTCAGAGAAACCCACGTCTTCTCGACTTACGTCCATCTGAGAGCGCCACCTGAGGCCTGAGCGGCCGCAGGACAGCACGCTGTTCGTTCCACCCCTTGCTGTTTACCTTTGGGAGAACCGTTCCTTCATGTGAGCGGAGTTCGATCGAAAGGGATTAATCCAATGAAAACGCTATACGTTCTACTTTTCATCAGCGTCTCGGTATTCGCGTGCGGGGCCCGTTCTTTCACACAAGAAAGGCCCGATACCTCTTGGGAACAAATCCAGATCCTGAAACGGGAGCTTGAAGAGATTCGACGAGAACTTGCCGATCTCAAAGAACTGAAAAACACGCCCGCGACAGACCAGTCGGGTGAGCTCGATCGCCTCGAAGAGAAGCTTGAGCAACGCCTCCAGGAACTTGAGAACAAGATCGATGCGACATCGCGCGCGACCGCTCCGATTGTTTTCAACCCACGCACGACTGCCTTCTTGAATTTTGTGGCTCGCGCCGACGATGAGGTTGTCCTTGATTCGAAAAGCGAGACCGAGATTCAGAATCGTCCGTTCTTGCGAACCGTTGAGCTGGACCTCCGAGCGCCGGTGGATCCATTTGCAGAAGCGGTGACCATTATCACCATTGAGGACGAGGCCGGGAAGGGTTTTCAACTCGATGCCGAGGAGGCCTACGGTTTGATCAAACGGCTGCCTGTGTGGGAGTCGGCGCCGCTTGGGGTGAAGGTGAAGATCGGCAAGTTCCGCGCGCCGCTAGGGGTGAACAATAAGCTTCACATGCATGATCTTCCATGGACAACTCGACCACTGGTCGTTTCCAAGTATCTCGGCACTGAGCACGGCGAATTTTTCGAATCCGGCTTTAACCCGATCGGAGTGGATTTTGATTTTTTCCTTCCAAGTCCGATTAGAACTTCTACACTCGAGCTAAATCTTGAGATACTTCGAGCCGGTGACCTTGCGTTCTCTCCGGGTGGATCTGGCAGGCAACCTGCTGTTCTTGGCCACTTGAATTGGTCACGCGACTGGAGGAACGAGCACTTGGTGGCCTTGGGCTTGAGTGCTTACCGGGAGCGAGGCTCGGGCGCTCCGAGGCTCTTTGGCGCAGACTTCACGTACAAGTGGTCGCCTGCGGAACGGAGAGATCGCCACTCATTCGTCCTTGGCGGCGAGTTTCTGTGGGGAAAAAATAGAATTCAGGTGGACGGGGGTTCCGAAGTCATACAACCCGACGGTACCCTCCAGGTGGAGAATAATCCTTTGGGATGGTTCGCGTACATCCAATACCAGCTCTCCTGGTGGTCGTATCTCGGCCTGAGATACGAACAGGTAGAAGAACCGACAAACGATAAACTGAAGACAACCTCCATTGCAGGATACTTGAGTTATTACACCACGGAGTTCCTCCGCTTCCGTCTGGGCATCGAGCATCGAAGGAGCGATCTCGTCCAAGCAAAGTCTGTCACGTCGGGGCTGTTTGAGGTGAACTTTGTATTCGGTTCTCACCCGACTGAACCGTATTGGGTTACCCGGTAAGAAGTCTGTTGGTAATCAATTTCATCATCCTACAGGAGAGATTATGAAGCGAACTTATTTACTCTTCATCTTGCTTGGTCTCTGCTTCCAGTTCTCAGGGGCCACGGCACAAAAAAAACTGAAGGTCGTGACAACGCTCGGCTATCTGAAGTATCTGACAGAGCAAGTCGGCGGAGAGCGTGTCGATGTGACGGCACTCGTAAACCCAAAGCAAGATCCACACTATGTAACCCCAACCCCGAAGATGAATGAAGTAGCCTACGGTGCTGATCTCTTCATCGAGAACGGTCTAAACCTAGATCTCTGGGCGAAGAACGTTGTCGATGCCTCAGGGAACCCTCGTATTCAACGTGGTAGCCAGGGCTATCTCCTTGCATCTGTGAACATTCCAGTAAAGGAGCTGCCGTCAGAGATTTCGCGAGCGTGGGGTGATATTCACCCTCAAGGAAACCCTCACATCTGGCTTGATCCTTTGAACGTCAAGATCATTGCAGAGAATATCGCCAATAAGCTAAGGCAGATCGATCCTCAAAATGCCGAGTATTACCAGCAGCATCTGGCTGAATTCAAGAACCGCATCGATGTGGCGATGTTCGGCGAGGATTTGTTGAAAGCGATCGGGCCGCGGGCGGGCGACATCCTTTCGAGAAAGACGCGGAACAACGAGCTCCTTGAATGGTTAAAGTCTCGCAAGCTGGAGGGCAAACTCGGCGGATGGATGAAAAGGAGCGACGCGATCTCTGGACGGAAAATCATTTCCTACCACAAGACTTATATTTATTTTGCGGACAGATTTGGTTTGAACATCGTCGGGGAGCTGGAGGAGAAGCCGGGCATTCCACCTCCCCCGCAGTACCGCGATGCGGTTGTCGAGCTTATCAAGCGTGAAGGTGTGAAAGCGATCCTCAATGACAACTTTTATTCGAGAGAGGCTGCGGATTACGTCTCGAACAAGACGGGTGCAAAAGTTGTCATTACGTATCTCGATGTCGGCGCTTCAGAGGGAGTACAGACCTACGAACACCTGATATCTTACTTGATTGAAAAGATTGCACAATCGGTTTCTTCTTGACTAGACCTGCACAGGGTACAACAAAGCAACTCAAATGAACCAAATCTTTTTCTTTCCATCGACGATGCTCTGGCCAGTGCTGGCATGCCTGGTCCTCACCGGAATCCTTGTCTACCTTGGTGTCCACGTCATCGCGCGGAAGGTAATCTTTGTCGATCTTGCCCTCGCTCAGATTGCTGCTCTCGGGACGGTGACGGGGGTCCTGCTCGGGTACGAAGTTGGTAAAGACATCAATCAACTCTACCTCTATTCATTAGCCTTTACCTTTCTCGGCGCGTTTGTTTTCTCAATGACTCGGATGCGAGGCGAGAAAGTCCCTCATGAAGCGATTATCGGGATCGTGTATGCCGTTGCCTTTGCCGCGACGATTCTCGTCCTCGCTCGCAGTCCACTCGGTCCTCAAGAACTGGATCGGATCATCAAGGGGGAGCTGCTCTGGGTTCAGGGAAATCTTGTCATTAAGACTGCGATCCTTTACGCCGTCATCGGTGCCTTCCATTACATCTTCCGAAAGCGATTCATTGCCATCTCTGTCGATCCAGAAGCTGCAGAACAACACAAAATCAATGTGCGGGTCTGGGACTTTCTTTTCTACATGTCGTTTGGTTTTGTGATTACAAGCTCAGTAGCGATCGCCGGTGTATTCTTGGTGTTCAGTTATCTTGTGATCCCGGCTGTCGGGGCAATGCTTCTGGCGGAGAAACTCAGCACTCGGTTGATGATCGGCTGGGCTGGAGGTGCAGTGATCAGCATCATCGGTGTGAAGCTCTCTTGGCACACCGGACTC
>JBBIJH010000133.1:3644-7412 GCA_037446075.1 Ignavibacteriales bacterium | reverse complement strand
CGTCCACACCACACTCATCAGCAAGGCAGTGGGCCTCTTCTCAAAGGGAATTACCTCGGATCCGGTGTAGAGCACCCCACCGCGGTGGAATATCATGCACAGGTGGTCGATGTCCGCCCGCCGCAACCGGGCCAGGTCTTTTCCCAAGATTTCACCTCCGTTGGGCTTGGAAAAACAGATTCTGAAACTTTTTGCCCCGCCGTTCGTGTACCTCTCGGAGGGCGTCGCCTCAAGGCGTCCTTCCACCATGACAACAGGGGAACTGAAATGAGACTGCTGCTCTTATCGCTGGTCATTCTGTTTATCAACCTCTCGGCCTCCTCAGAAGCCCAAAAAACCCTCAAGCTTAAGAAAGTCTCGGGAGAGATCGCCATCGATGGGATCATCGATCCTGTGTGGAATTCCGCTGATTCGGTCTCAGATTTCGTGCAGTACCAACCGTACAACAAAAAGGAGCCGTCACGGAAAACAACCGCGAAGGTGTTGACGACGGAGAGGGCACTCTACTGCCTGATGATCTGCATGGATCAAAAGGAAAATATCCAGCAGAATACAGGGAAACTCGATGACTTCAGCGGAGATGTCGTCTCGATCATGCTCGATACTTTCGGCGACAACCGCACTGCGTACAAGTTTGCCGTCACGGCTTCGGGAGTGAGAGCAGACTGTCGGATGCTTGATGATGCTCGCAACCGGGACTATAGCTGGGATGGTGTCTGGTTCTCCGCGGCGAAAGTCTACGACTGGGGATTCGTCATCGAGATGGAAATCCCGTATCGCTCGATTCAGTACGACGAAAAACTCACCGAATGGGGGCTGGATTTCGACCGATGGATTCCGAGACTCAGAGAAGATCTGTACTGGTGTCCGTACGAAGAAAACGAGGGTCAACGAATCTCCAAGTTCGGCAAGCTTGTCTTCGAGGACTTCCGGCCGACGCTGAAAGGCTTGAACCTCGAGGTCTACCCCGTCGGCATCTCGAAGGCAACGTATCTCCGCGACGGTAAATACAAGGGAGAGCCTGATCTCGGCATCGACATCTTCTACAACCCATCCCAGAAGCTGACCTATCAGCTAACGGCCAATCCTGATTTCGCTCAAATCGAAGCTGACCCGTTTGCATTCAACATCACTCGCTATGAAACTTACTTTGAAGAGAGGCGGCCTTTCTTCACGCAAGGGAACGAGGTCTTCATGCCCTCGGGACGGGAGCGAGGTTCCGGCTTCTACAGGCCACTAGAACTTTTCTACTCGAGAAGAATCGGGAGGAAACTGCCCGACGGGTCGGAAGTCCCTCTTTACGTGGGCACAAAGGCTTTTGGCCGGATCAAGGAGTGGGAGTACGGAGGGTTTCTTGCACTGACCGGAGAAAAGGACTACCTCGTCGATGGGGTCAGTGAGCATGAACCTCGTGCCGTCTTTGGTTCAGCGAGAATGAAGAAACAGATCCTGGGGAACTCGTCGCTGGGTTTCCTCTTCGTGGGGAAGCACGCAGCAAACGACAACAACGGCGTTCTAGACGTGGATGGAGCGTTCCGCGGCTCGGATTGGCAACTCTCGTACCAGCTTGCTCGCTCGTTCAAGAATTCTCAAGGAGATTTCGGAGCCTCGGCTGGACTGTTCATGCCGAAAGAGCGCTTCATCGTCGGCGCACGAGGTCGATACATTGGCAAGAACTTCGATGTGAATCAAGTCGGCTTTGTTCCATGGAAAGGCACTGCTGAGCTGACGGTCATTGCGGGTCCACGGCGCTACTTCGAAGAGGGATATCTCAAGCAGATCCTGATTTATGCCGGTGGGGTGCTGAACTATGAGAAGGCCGACGCGTTCACCGACCGACTTGGCGTGCTTGGAGTCAACATGCAGTTCAGAACGAACTGGGGATACGAGATTACTTTCCTCACAGGGCGCGCGAAGGATCTCGACAAGGAATTCACGTCCTATGAAGTCAACTTCTCGACGTGGATCAATACTTCAGCGAAGTGGAACACGAATGTCTGGGCCAGCTACTCGAAGACCTACAACTTCTCCCGCAACCACCTTGCATTCTACACGTCAATGGGAAGTAACGTTGGCTGGCACGCCCTGAATGTGCTTAACCTTGGCACTTCTGTCAATCTCTTCGTCGAAGGCAATCCCGACCAGACGATCGAGGAGATCACGGCAAATGCCCGCCCTTACTTTTCCCTCACCCCGTTGAATGACCTCAACATCCGAGTCTACGTGGACAATGTTTTTGTGAGATCGACGAAGCACATGGAACGAATGATCTTCGGATTTCTTTTCGCCTATAGCTTCCTCCCGAAGAGCTGGATCTACCTGGCAATCAACGAGATCCGAGACCGGAGCGATGAATACGATTCCGTTGGAAGGCTGCTCCCCAATCGACTCCACGTGACAGACAGGGTGAGCGTGTTGAAGGTGAAGTATCTCTATTACTTCTGACTTCTGAGAGGCTTTACCCTGCGAGCCGATTTTTGACCTCACCTTCTGCGAATCCCTGACAGCAGTGAAGCTCTCATAACAGGAGAGGAAACTATTGCACTACTAACTCGCCAGCGGGTCGTTTCCGTTAGAACCCCTTCTTCTCTTCGATGAGCTCGATTGCTCCGAAGCAACAGGGGTAGAAACACAGAGCCGAACGCCAGCTCCTGCCTGCGGTCAACTCACCCTCTAGGTTGATGGATGTATCCGACCACGCACATCCACTTGACGACGATCAGAATTATTCCTATAATTCCCGAAGCAGCCTCGCTTCACTGATCGGGAAGGATGGAACATGAGTAAGGGGGGTTTTTCAGGTCAGCCACCGATCGGCATAGAGCCAGCGGAACAGGTCAGGCTCTTTGCCGATACCCTACGAAATCGTATCAATCTCGACCATTACCAACGACTCCTTGAGCGGGTGCGGTGTCTCGGACTCGAGTTCACCGAAGACGAGCTGACTATTCTCGCCGCACTCGATACGCCCAGGAAGGTGCAAGAATTCCTGAATACGGAGATCTACTATAACAACGACCACGCTACTCCAGAGACAGAAGAGACCGCGCTCTCCCCACGTCAAGTGTTGCAGACCGCCAAAGCTCATTGCTTCGAGGGAGCGATGTTCGCCTATGCCCTGAACTATCTTCACGGTCACGAGCCACGGCTTGTGATGCTCGAGGCGAGCCAGGATTCAGACCACAATCTCGTGCTTTATCAAGATCCCCGGACGAAACTCTATGGTGTGAACGCCCACTCCGCTTTCCCAAACCTCGATGGCCGTCCAGCCCGATACTCCACAATCCGCGAGATCGCAGAATCGTACTATCCGTACTACTACAGCGACCGTACGCGGGACCCGAGAGACCTGACTCTCGTCGGTTTCTCAGATCCATTCGACCTCATACCAAAGTTCGGAACCAAGTGGATTGGATCGCTGGAACCGCTGTGGGATATGTACTACACGTACATCGACGATACGGTGGTCTTTCATTCTCTTTTCGACGCTACGCAGCCAGCCCACCTTTACCCGCTGATCACGGCCATCAAGGAAAGATGGATAGAGGTTGGAACTGACCGCAAGCCGATCGTCAACGACAACAAATTTGACCCGAAAATGAGAGAGCTCTGGATTAGCTTCTGGCAGGAGTACGGCACACAGACTGGTCGTCCAGACGGCAGGGCACGAGAGATCGAGAGCGACTTCCGGAAACTCAGCTGTACGACCCCCATCGATCTCGTGGAAAATGTAGGGGAGCTTGAAAGATTCCTGCTTCGCGGTTATGA
>JBBIJH010000133.1:0-3634 GCA_037446075.1 Ignavibacteriales bacterium | reverse complement strand
GGGTCTCTTTTGACCAGAGGGTGAAAGGAACTTCTCAATGCGGGCAATCCATCAAGGCGGCGAGGTACATGTCTGTTCGTCGATAAACTTTTCGCGCCCGGCCAGATGTCATCAGTCGATATGCAGTGAGCCTTCACGGTCGACCCTTCCACGAACGCCCTCTTTCTCCAGGATGATCTCGTCGGGCTGCAGGCTCACGATCTTAACCCCGGGCCCAATGCCTTGGGGCACGGCAAAGCCGATGTAACTTCCCCCTCCGCCGCCTCGATCAACGGGTCGCTGCCGATACTCACGCGCTGCAGCAGCCACGTTATTCAAATCATTGATCGCCATATCGCGATACTCTGATGGTAGCAGGGAAAATCGTTTGACGCCCTCTTCCTGCCAACCCTGCCCTGTGTATTCGAAGCGAAGGGTTCCCGTGAGCTTCTCCCTCTGGCCTCGCACCATCCTCTTCTTTCCTTCGAGGAACGATGGCATATAAGGCCCGCCGACCTCGGGTAAGACCTCGAAGCTGGCAGACGAGCCGCCCCAGTAGCAGTCCGCGGTGAATTCAACCTCGGCCTCGTAATCCATGAGATAGAGCGCCTGACCCGCCGCGGAGATGTCTCGACCCTTTCGCTTCTGAAAGTCTAAGAGGCGTATCAATCCGTTCGACTGCTTCCAGATTTTCTCCTTGAGGAACTTCCTCGCCTCTGATTCGGACGGCCCGGAACTGCATCCAGCGAATTGAAGTAGAACGTAGAAAGGCAAGACGTACGATGCCTTCGGCGGACTCATCCTACTCACCGCTTGCCTCGTGTAGCTTTGACCTCGTTGAAGAGGGAAACGCCATGAAACCTACTCCGGATAGAGAAGAGCTTTTTTTCGGGAATCAAGGAACTGATCGACGTCGGCTCGCCATCTTGAGATGATCTCTTCCGGTTTTTTGCCGCCCTTCAGCATTTCGCGGACATATTTCACACCGGTTAGCCGATCGAATTGCAACTCACGGAATGCAAGGCGATCGGGGAAAAGATGCTGGAGGCTGTACAGCAAATAAATACCTGTCTTCACGGATTCAAAAGAGTCCCGGCTCGTTATATTCAGGTACACACCATTGCATGGGATATCCTTATACTTGGGATTCTCAACAACACCCGGAATGGATTTCGGTACGAATCGAACGGGGTCGAACACAACGCCTCTCAGTCGGTAGGAATTCAACTCCTCAACCAATTTTCTCCCATCGATCCATGGCGCACCGATGTACTCGAAGGGCTTCTCCGTGCCTCTTCCTTCGGAGACGTTTGTCCCTTCGATTAAGCAGGTACCCGGGTAGACAACGGTCGTGCGGACTGAAGCAATATTGGGTGAGGGCTTGACCCATCTCAGCCCGGTCTGATCATACCACATGGTACGCTTCCACCCTTCCATTGTCACGACGGTGAGATCTGCTTTGAGACCGCCCCCAAGCCATCCGTGTTCGTTTGCCAGAGTCGCAAGCTCTCCGACGGTCAGCCCGTGAACAATCGGGACAGGCAACCACCCAACAAATGACTTCAGAGCGTCTTCTCGAATGGGGCCCTCCACACGTAACCCACCGATGGGATTCGGTCGATCCAGAACCACATAAGGGATGTGTCGTTCCGCAGCCGCTTCCATTGCCAGAATCAGCGTCGTGCTGTACGTGTAAAACCTAGTCCCCACGTCCTGGATGTCGAAAATTAAGACATCGACGTCTTTCAGCATCTCTTCCGTTGGCTTCCTGACAGCTCCGTACAGCGAGTAGACTGGCACTCCGGTTTTTTCATCCCTGCCGTGTTCGATCTTTTTTCCTGCAGGCGCATCCCCCCGCACTCCATGTTCAGGACCGAAGAGAGCTACGAGAGTAATATCCTTCTGCTTGAAGAGCACATCTACAAGATGCTTCCCGTTTGAAAGAACTGCGGAATGATTCGTCACCAGTCCTACTCGCTTGCCTTTAATGAGATGAAAATATTTTTCAAAAAGAAGGTCGGCTCCGACTGTGACTTTTGCAGAGGCAAGAACGACCTGAGAGACACTAAGGACCAAAGCGAAGCAGCTTCGGAACAAAGAGCTAGAGACCATGAACGTTCTCCAAACGTTGTTTGAGCACATGGTCATGAAGAGCCAATCACTGCAACCCAGGGTGGAAAAAGGGTTCGTTGCCATCCCAGAACAAAGATGCCAGAGAGCATTCTCACACAACGCTTCCCGAGCCAGCGGACGAAAAGAAAACAGGCATCCGATTGTTTCGGGATGCCTGCCTGCAAGAAAGAATCAATCTGGCAATGCTCGATCTATCAGTAGGATACCTTTACGCCCACCTGCATCTGTCTCGGAGCATATGCACCGCTCGGCTGCCCGAAAGTGGCTAACCGATTGCCAGCAGCATCATAGACGCGACCGAAATAGCCAGTGGCATTGAACCAGTTAAACAGATTGAAGGCCTCGAAAATCAGTTCTGCCCTTATCGGGTGAAACTGGAACACCCGGGAAATGCGAAGATCTACAATCTTGTACCAGTTGCGGAAAGTTGATTCGGGCATCTGATTTCTTTCCCCACCCGGCCAATCGTCAGAGAAGAAATTGTTGTCATTGAGATCACGGCCATCGATCACATCGAAGGGTCGAGGGCTCGAGAAGATTGCCAGCCCGCTCACTTGGAATCCATATGGAAGGCTGAAAATTCCAGAGAGAACGAAACGGTGCCGCTCGTCGGCATTACTGCGTTGCATCCGATAACTGCGGATGTCGGGATAGTTTTGTGATGGAGATCCATCGAAACCAGACTCCGCCCAAGACAGGGTATAAGAGACAGAGAGCCGGACATCTTCAGTCCGATAGACAAGATTCGTTAAGAATCCGTGGAAGAACGATTGTGAGATGCTTCCCCATAGAAGGATATCCCCAAAACGGTTGGAAATAACCCTTCGTCCGAGGCTTGGCTTAAAATAGTTGACGTTGTATGAGGCGTACAGGGCGTTTGCCCGTTGATTGATATAGTCAATGTTCAGTGCAAGCCGTTCGCTAAACTGGTGGCCTACCCCCAGCGAAAATTGGTGAATCTGTGGTGTGGACATTTTTTTGTTCAAGAGATTCATCGTGGGGGCAGCAGACCCTTCTCCGGTCGCAACCCTCTGTCTGAGGACAGCAGGGTCCACAGTCCCAGGGTTGATAAACTGATAAGTTCGCCACAACGCATCCCGCTTCTCAAAGTAGGCGATGAAGAAGGCCGTGCGGTCAAATGTAATACCATACCCGCCACGAAGAATCGTCCGCCCTCTTCCTCCAACATCATAGCTGAAGGAAAAACGCGGAGCGATATTGTTCAGGTCATTCTCCCGATCTCCTTTATTCAGGAAATCTGAATGGATAGCAGCAACAAGGATGGTACTGTCTGCCCACGGGACCCTCTGCTTATTGTTGAGCGTGTTGATCTCGGCGTCGTAACGAACGCCAAGGTTCAGGGTCAACTCCGGTACCGGGTTCCATTGGTCCTGAATATAGAAACCAACCAGCCACCCCTTGTCGTCCGATTCTCCGTCGATTCCGTTCGGGTCAAGCGGATGAAGCAACCCGACACCGATTGAAGCAGTACGTGGCAGCGAGATCGTGTCCGTGAGGAATT
>JBBIJH010000132.1:0-7420 GCA_037446075.1 Ignavibacteriales bacterium | reverse complement strand
TTAAAAATCGTCAATGATTTTCACAATCATCCACTCTATATCAAAGCGATCACTGAGAGAATGAACGAGGCGCTCGCACGTTTCGGGAGTACAAGACCGGAAGATGTTTTTCTTCTCTTCAGCGCGCATGGAGTTCCTCAAAGCGTGATCGAGAGCGGCGACCCCTATAAGCTCCAGGTGGAAGAGACTGTACGACTCGTCATGGAGCATGGCTGCTGGAAATCTCCTCACCTCCTATGCTGGCAGAGCAAGGTGGGACCGTCTGTCTGGCTAAAGCCGTATCTGCACAAGACGATCCCTGAACTCGCAAGGCAGGGAGTAAAGAACCTTCTCGTCATCCCGATTGCATTCGTTACAGAACACATTGAGACGCTACACGAAATCAACATCGAGACGCGAGGGCAAGCCGAGCGACTCGGCATCGCACATTTTGAAATGATGCCGGCGCTGAACGATTCGGCAACGTTCATACAGGCACTCGCCGATCTGGTACTGAAGCAGTTATGATTCTGAACAAGACGGTCGTTGTCGTCGGAGCCGGAATCTCTGGTTTATGCGCGGCTTACTTCCTGAAGAGAGAAGGCATCGATGTTGTCGTCCTCGAGAGGGACTCCACCGTGGGCGGCACGATGAAGACAATTCGTGACGATAGCTGGCTGGTCGAGACTGGTCCAAACAGCGCTCTTGAGACCACACCCCTTTTCGGAGAAATCTTTCACGACCTTCGCCTGGAAGACAGGCGAGTGTACGCAAATGCCGCGGCGAAAAAGCGGTACGTTGTGAAAAACGGGAGCCTTCATCCTTTACCGATGGATCTGTTTGCCTTCCTGAAATCGCGGCTTTGGACCTGGCCAGGGAAGCTTCGCCTACTGAGAGAACCCTTCGTCGGGCGAACAGATAGAGAAGAAACGGTAGGCGAATTTGTCCGGCGACGATTGGGCAGCGAATTCCTCGATTACGCCGCCAACCCGTTCGTTGCAGGAGTGTATGCGGGCGATCCGGAACAGCTTTCGGTTCAGGTTGCTTTCCCGAAGCTTTACGCTCTTGAAGAACGCTATGGGGGCCTCATCAAGGGAATGCTGCTCGGTCGGAAAGAGAGGAAAGCAAGAGCAGAGAAAGCGAAAGTAGGGGCTGAGGTATTCTCATTCGATGAGGGAATGCAATCCTTCCCCCAAGCCATTGCCGCACGCCTCGGCGAATCCGTCAAGCTAAACGTGCGGGTCGAGACGATCATCCCCGTTCGAGCTGGACATTATCCGGTTTATACGATATACGGACCCCGTGCCACGCCAATCGTCCGAGAGGCTGCTGCAACAGTCCTGGCTACGCCCGCATACGTGACATCAGGCATGATCCGACCGATTGATCCAGAAACGGCATCGACATTGGAGTCGATCTACTACGCTCCCGTGGCCGAGGTGTTCATGGGCTTTCGAGCCGCGCAGGTAAAGCGGGCCCTCGACGGTTTTGGATTTCTTGTCCCGCAGAAAGAGAAAAGGAGTATTCTCGGGACAATCTGGTCTTAGACTCTTTTCCCGAACCGCTCGCCTGAAGGCTTCATCGCTCTCACGGCGTTTGTCGGCGGAGCGCGACAGCCGGAATTGGTGAACGCAGAAGATCAGGATCTTACCAGTCATGTCCTCAACGATTTACACGACTTGATGCGCATAGAAGGACAGCCCGCTTATGTCCGCATCATCCGTTGGGAGAAGGCAATCCCGCAGTATACCCTGAGATACAAGACAGTCCTAGACGCCATCGACCGCTTCGAGCAGAATTTTCGTGGCGCATTTCTCTGCAGTAACTATAGAGGAGGGATTGCAGTCGGAGACTGTTTAATGCAAGCCGAAAAAACAGCACAACGAGTTCTTAAGCATCTTGAATCAATCTCGAAAGCCTCGATTGAAGGGCCACTCCACGAACGATAGAAGGAGGAGAATTCATGTCCAGAATATTTTCCTTACTGCTCATCATCGTTACACTGTTCATTGCCGGACGAAACGTGTACGCACAGCCCACAGAAGGCCCCTACACGATCGCATATTACTACAAGGTGCGATGGGGATACTTTGACGAGTTCCTCCAGCTCTTCAAGAAGAATCATTACCCAGTTCTGAAGGCCGATGTGGAACGAGGGAAACTTCTGTCGGTAAAGGCGTACCAGCCCCAGTTCCACGGGGACGGTCATGCTGATTGGCATTTCCTCGTCGTCATCACGTACAAGAACTGGGCAGCGGTTCGGGACACGGTCGGTGCCAGCGCCAGAATTCTGAAGCTCTTCCCAGACCAAGAGAAATACAAGAAAGAAGAGCAGCGACGCTTTGAGATCCTCGACGCTCACTGGGATGTGCCGTTGACCGAAGTCGATTTGGAGAAGTGAGTTCAGTGTCACATTAGAATCAAGCGCATTTTGTCACCAAGCGGAAGTCAGCGGATCGGGGATACCTACCGGAACGACAATACGGAGGCCTCAACCATGGCAAAACGTCATCCGAGTCTTTTCCCTCTCTCGCGAGACCACCACGACGGTCTGATGCTCGCACTTCGACTGCGACAAGGAAAGAAAGCACTCCTTCGTGATTGGTCACACGACCCAAAGTGGCAGGCAAACTACGTGAGCAATTTCTATCAACAACATCTCGTGCCACATTTTGAGGCAGAAGAGAAAGCCCTCTTCCCTGCGATGAAGAAGCACGCAAGAGAGAGCCTGAAGGTGATCGAGAAACTATTGGACCAGCACAGGGAGATAAGAGTGAGAATGAAACGATTTCAGAAGCCAAGAGATCTGGGACTCGACGAGCAGCTGAGACAGTTCGGGGACCTGCTCGAGCAGCATATCTGGATAGAAGAGCGTGAGCTGTTCCCCATCTTTGAGAAATCCATGCGCAGGGAGGTCGCTGAACGAGTCGGAAAGCAGATTGAACTAATCCGCAAGCAAGGGAAAGAATGAAGGCAGTAATCAACGGTGCGATGACTCATTATGAGGTAACCGGAAACATCTCTGGAGTACCGGTGGTTTTAATTCATGGCTTTCCATTTTCGCACGAGATGTGGTACCCCCAGGTGGAGGCATTGTCTCCCCATTACCGTGTGATCACCTATGACGTCAGAGGCCATGGAAAAAGCGAGGTCGGAGACGGACAGTACACGATCGAACTTTTTGTGGATGATCTCTTTGGCGTGCTTGATTATCTGAAGATCGAGAAGGCGGTGGGTGTGGGGCTTTCCATGGGCGGCTACATCGCCTTGCGTGCCATCGAGCGAAATCCGGAGCGATTCAGAGCGCTCGTCCTCTGCGACACTCGCAGCGAAGCCGATACGAACGAGAGCAAGCTCAAACGAGCAGCCACGATCAGGATGGTAAAAGGAGCAGGTGTGGAGAAGTTCGCAGCGGATTTTGTGAAGTCCGTCTTTGCTCCACAAACTTTCGAGAGAGATCCTGAGACCGTCCATTTTATCCAGGACATCATCGAAGAAACCTCACCGACGGCGATCGTGGGCACACTTCTCGCACTCGCGGCGAGAACGGATACGACTGCATCGCTTCCGAACATCAACGTGCCGACGCTCATCCTCGTTGGCGAGCACGACACGCTGACGCCGCCGTCGGCAGCAGAGGCGATGGGTGCAAAAATCGCGAACTCCGAGCTTCACGTGATTCCCGACGCTGCTCACATGAGCAATCTCGAGAATCCTGAAGTTTTCAACAAACATCTCTTGGATTTCCTGTCTCAACAAAAATGATTACCACAGAGGGCACAGAGACTTTATGTTCTCCGGGGTTTGAGTCGTGTCTGAGCTCCAAGCTCTCCAGAAAAAAATCATCCGGTGCCGTCTTTGTCCACGACTCGTTCGATGGAGAGAGAAAGTCGCCCGGGAAAAGATAGCCCGTTTTAGGGACTGGAACTACTGGGGCAAGCCGAATCCAAGCTTTGGCGACCCGAAGGCGAGATTGCTCCTTGTCGGTCTTGCACCCGCGGCTCACGGCGGCAATCGCACAGGAAGGATGTTCACCGGCGACAGAAGCGGTGATTGGCTGTATCGCACGCTGCATAAGTTCGGATTCGCCAATCAGCCGACATCGATCAGCCGGGATGACGGACTTCAATTGACTGACTGCTATATCACCGCCACATGCCGGTGCGCCCCTCCTGCGAACAAACTCCTGCCTCAGGAGATCTTGAATTGCCGTCCTTATCTATTGAGGGAGGTCAAGTTGTTGAAGGACGCGCGCGTGGTGGTTGGCCTGGGCAAAGTTGGCTTCGACAATGCTTTCCTCGCTTTCCGAGAGCTTGGTCTGACCACGCTCAAAAAGAAGCCACAGTTTGCTCACGGGACGATCTGTCGCCTAAACGACCGCGTGACGCTCATCGGTTCCTTTCATCCCAGCCAGCAGAACACTTTTACGGGAAGGTTGACCCAGCCGATGTTTGATGACATATTCAGAAAAGCCAAACAACTAACAAACCAATGAACCAGGTAACTAATCTGACCAGCTAACCAATTACGAAGTTGCGAGTGTGGGGAGAGTTTGGTAAATTTAAATCACAACAAAATACGATCGCGGCGATAAGCGTAAATAAGCCAACTTTTGAAATATCACACGAGAGTCGAGAGGGGCGGGGAGGTAGAGCTTAAGAAGGTTTTGCTTAAGGCGGGAACACCTTTGGAAGTCATCTTGATCAAAGCGGACGGAAGTTTCCTAGAGTTGCTCAAGGCTTCTGAAACAAGTTTCGATTTCTGGGATAATCCGATCGATGGTGAGACCTGGAATAATGCCTAAGTAGAGAGATGTTCCGCCCATCCCAGTTCCCTTCACAGATCTCAGAGCTGTCAAAGGACGACATATCTTGGTTTTCTCAAACTACGCTTACAACAGGAAGACGCGATCATGATTGAGTCTTGGGAGATCCAACAAGGAGTCTTAGGACGCACGAGCCTGACCCATGCAGACACAATTTATACCCTCAATAAGTCCATTGCCGTAAAGCGATTTGGTCAACTGAACCGGGAAAACTACCAAGAGGTTGTGCAAACCATATATCGATTTATCGAGTAGGAGTTGTAGGCTCTCTGCCGCCTAATCTAAAGATCGGGGATAACTGAGGATGACAACTCAAGAACGATCCTCCGAATTCATTTTCGACACCACCGCCGAGACTAAGAAATTCACCCGCTTCCGCCGCCTGAGGATGTCCGAGCCACTGCGTTCGATGGTGCGGGAGACGGAGCTATCCAAAAACGACTTCATCTACCCCCTCTTCGTCGTGCCGGGGAACAAAGTGAAGAAGGAAGTCCCGAGCATGCCCGGTGTCTACCAGATGTCCATCGATGAGACTGTGCATGAGTGCGTCGACGTGAACTCGCTTGGTATCCCGGCGGTCATTCTCTTCGGCGTTCCTGAGCACAAGGATGAGCTTGGTTCGGAGGCATACGATGAATTCGGTATCGTCCAACGAGCAGTTCGTGCAATCAAGAAAGAAGTGCCTGGGCTAGTCGTCATCACGGATGTCTGTCTCTGTGAATACACCTCGCATGGTCACTGCGGCATTGTGAGGGATGGGATAATCCTGAACGACGAGTCCGTGGAACTGCTGGCCAAGGAAGCTCTCACCCACGCACAAGCTGGAGCGGATATGGTCGCACCATCTGATATGTTCGACGGCCGGGTGAGAGCAATTCGGACTATCCTCGACGAGAATGGATTTCTTCACCTGCCCATCATGTCTTATGCAGCGAAATATGCGTCGGGGTTCTACGGCCCTTTCCGAGAAGCGGCCGAGAGCACACCGAGGTTTGGAGACCGAAGATCTCACCAGATGGATCCCGCGAACTCCGACGAAGCGTTGAGAGAAGTCGAGACGGACATCCACGAAGGTGCGGACATCATCATGGTGAAGCCTGCGCTTGCCTACCTCGATGTGATTCGCCGTGTGAAAGATCGTTTCCAGATACCGACCGCCGCATACAACGTTAGCGGTGAGTACGCGATGATTAAGGCTGCCGGTCGGAACGGATGGATCGACGAGCCGCGTGTAATGATGGAAGTGCTCACAAGCATCAAGCGTGCGGGGGCAGACTTGATCCTGACATATTTTGCAAAGGATGCTGCCAGACTCCTCTCGTAACATCCTCATGGATTCCTCCACCCAAGCTGATCTCCCTGAATGAAGAAAGTCCTCGTCACTGGCGGCACTGGCTTCATCGGATCCAACCTCTCGCTCAAACTCCTCTCTGAAGGGTACGACGTTCGGATCTTGCGCCGACCCACATCGAATCTCCTTGCAATCGACGGCGTAGATGTCGAGCACTTCATTGGAGACATTCTGGACACTGATTCCCTTCGGAAAGCCATGAAAGGATGCGATACGGTTTTCCACACAGCCGCCACAGTGTCATTCTGGAGCAAGAAACGCGACTCGATCTATGAGGTCAACGTCCAGGGCACGCGGAATGTCGCCAACGTGGCCCTCGAACTGGGAGTTGAACGGCTCGTCCATACCAGCTCTGTGGCCGCTCTGGGCTACAAGACCGACGGAAGTGTGACGGACGAGACCACGGAATACAACTGGGCGCAGCTCAACATTCCATACAAGCACGCGAAGTACGTCGCCGAGCAGGAGATTCTGAAGGCGATCGAGAAGGGCTTACCCGCGGTAATCGTCAACCCATCTGTGGTCATGGGACCGCGGGATGTGTACTTTCACGGCGGACAAATCATCCGCGATGTGAAGCGCGGACTTGCACCGCTGTACCTCGACTCCTGGATCAACATCGTCTACGTGGGCGACGTTGTGTTTGGCCACATCCAAGCGGCAAAGAAAGGGCGTATCGGCGAGCGATACATTCTGGCCGGAGAAAACCTGAAGACGAAGGACGCGTTTGCCCGCACTGCAAGAATCGTCGGCGGGCTTCCGCCGATGATCAGAGTTCCCTTCTTGTTCGCCAAAGGCGCAGCACGAGCCTGCGACTGGTTCGCAGCGCTGACAAACACCAAGCCTTTGATCACTCCCGAACTGATTCTGGCGGCGGAACATGAAACTCCCTACTCCGTTGAGAAGGCAGTAAGAGAGCTGGACTATCGGATCACTCCTTTCGAAGTCGCCGTGAGGGAAGCGTACGAGTGGTACCTAGAGAAGGGAATGATCTGAGAATTGAGAAGTGGGGTGGCGGGATAAAGACAGATGTGAGGTCCATTGAGGATTTTCGATTTGCGACCGGGTGCTTGATTGAGGACACTGAGATCCCAAGAGCTTTTTAAGAAAGCAAAAGAGATCCTGCCGGGTGGAGTCAACTCGCCTGTTCGCGCCTTCAAGTCAGTAAACCTCTCTCCTCTCTTCATCAAGAAAGCCCAAGGCGCTTATCTCTGGGATGTGGACGGGAACAAATACATCGACTACGTCTGTTCCTGGGGCCCGCT
>JBBIJH010000131.1:602-7440 GCA_037446075.1 Ignavibacteriales bacterium | reverse complement strand
AAACTTACATGAGGCAACACCCCCATCTTGAATAGATTTTTCGTGAGGCAAATCGGCGACTTGACATTTGCCGTTTTCTCCAGTACCTTATTGTCGAACGTCAGCGAGGTTCTTCATGCCTGTGACGGAAACAATCACTCTAGAAAAGCTCCTCAAAGAGCACACCAAGGAAGGCACGCTTTACGAGAAGCTCCCGAACGACTGGGTGCGCTGCTATAGCTGTGGACACCGGTGTAAGATTCCACCCGGAAGAGACGGCATCTGTCGTGTGAGATTCAACGTGGGAGGAAAGCTATTCGTCCCCTGGGGCTACGTGGGTTCCGTGCAGATCGATCCGATTGAAAAGAAGCCTTTCTTCCACGCCTTCCCCGGCGCTCGGGCGATGAGCTTCGGAATGCTCGGCTGCGACTACCACTGCTCGTACTGTCAGAACTGGGTGACGTCGCAGGCTCTCCGCGATCCAGTCGCAGGTGCACCGCCCGAATACATTAGCCCCGAGCAGTTCGTTGACGCTGCCCTCCGGTACAAAGCTCGAGTCGTCACCAGCACGTACAACGAGCCGCTCATCACGAGCGAATGGGCAGTCGAAATCTTTAAAGTTGCGAAAGAGATGGGGTTGGTTGGCTCCTACGTCTCGAATGGAAATGGCACGCCCGAGGTTCTTGATTACATCCGTCCATACGTTGATCTTTACAAAGTAGATTTGAAAGGATTCAACGACAAGAACTACAGAAAGCTAGGCGGGTTGCTACAAAATGTGTTAGATACGATCAGGATGTTAAAGGAGAGAAAGTTTTGGGTCGAGATCGTTACACTGGTCGTCCCCACCTTCAACGACTCTGACGCAGAGTTGAAACAGATCGCAGATTTCATCGCGTCAGTCGATGTGAACATCCCATGGCACGTGACTGCATTCCACAAAGACTATAAGATGACTGACCCCGATAACACCTCAGTCGAGACGCTTTTCCGGGCAGCAGAGATTGGCCGAAGGGCGGGATTGAACTACGTCTACGCGGGTAATCTGCCCGGCATGGTAGACGATTTGGAGAACACATACTGTCATTCATGCCACGCACTCCTCGTTGAGCGCTACGGGTTCAACGTCTTGAGGATCAATATTCTCAAGGGAAGATGCCCGAAGTGCAAAACGAGGATCCCAGGCGTGTGGGATGAGGAAAGCTTGAAGGAGCTGAGAGGAAACGTCTTCTCGCCGAACTAGGAGGCGGAAGTTGCCGATCCCCTGCACGAGCTTTACCTCCTTCTGTGTAATTCCCCCCGTTGGTCTCCATTGTAGTTGAGCAAGGTTAGTTCCTTCCCGTAATAGAAACTACAGAAAGGATCATCTGACTCTATTATAACCAACATCATAAAGCGAGGAGGCAATGCAATGTTTAGCCACAAGCCAGCAACAAGGGGCGAGAACTTTCTCCGCATGCTCGATGAAGTCATCGAGCGCCACGCAATGCTCAAGCACCCTTTTTATCAAAGCTGGAATGAAGGGAAGCTCAGTAGAGCAACACTCGCTGAGTACGCAAAGCAATATTACGCACACGTGCGTGCATTCCCGACGTACGTCAGCGCCGTCCACTCGAACTGCGACGACCGAAGAGCCCGCCTGCTTCTCTTGGAGAATCTGCAGGACGAAGAGCAAGGAGATGAGAACCACCCCGAGCTATGGCTTAGATTTGCTGAGGCACTTGGTGTACGACGAGAGCAGACGCAATCAGCGGAGCTTCTTCCGTCCACGATTCAGTCTGTGAACACAATGAGGAGATTGACTCGGAGTCAGGATTTCTTGGAGGGGATTGCTGCGCTCTATGCGTACGAATCACAGATTCCGGAAGTCGCGCGCACAAAACGAGAGGGGCTGAAAGCGTTTTACGGGATTGACGAGCTACAAGCCGTCTCATTCTTCACCGTTCATGAGCAGGCCGACCTCATCCATAGGAAGGCGGAGAGAGAGATCCTCAGTCTTCACTGTGACACGGAAGTTAGGCAGGAGCGTGTTCTGCGTGCCGCAGAGGAGGCGGCAAAGACACTCTGGCATTTCCTTGATGGGGTGAATGATGCCTACGTCAAGGGAGGATGCTGAATGAGCGAGCAGTCGAAATCTTCTGGAAGGCAAACAGTTCTCTCAAGATCAAAGGAAATTTCATTCTCAAAGATTCGGAGGCGAATGCGATGTCCACGGATCCTCCTGGTGAATTCTCCTTACACTTACTGCCTAGTGCCAAAGTTATAGGCAAAGCCGAGCCAAGGAATGAATGGGAACCCGCTGATCTTCGAGCCCGCCGGGTAAACGAGACCGATGTCAGCCGCAACCTTGTCCCCAAAAAATCTGACTCCAAGAGAGAGGGTGGTCACGTCGAAATTGGACGCAATCCAATTCTCAGAGATGAGTTTTATGCTGCTTGATAGACGAACTTCGCCGCCGAGAAGCAGGATCGGCTTGTTCTCGAGTTCGCCTTCGGCGAAACCCCAACCTAACCCCACAGTGAGCGCTTCGTTCGCTCCCCCATAGGTTCCGACTCCATAAAGAATGCCTGCGCCATTGTTACCTCCCCCCGTCGTGTTGACGTACAGAACGCCTGCCGCAAGGTCAAAGTTTTTCAGATGGAGTGCTCGTACTTTTGGCGCCAGATAAAATAGTTGGTCCGAAGTACCTGGAAAGAGTGAAATTCCACCTGACAGGCTCATAAAGTCGGCCACTCCGACGGCGAGAAAGGGAAAGAAAATCTCATAAGCAGAGAAATATCCCTGGCCGGCCTTGAGCGAACGAGCATTGGGAGCAAAGAGCAATCTTGTTTGATTCGGGTCTAAGCGACGATATTCTCCCCCCACGACTTCACCCGAGAGTAGCTCGATCTCCTTCACTTCCCCCTTTGGGATCGTCATGGAGATGCTCGAGAGCGTCCTAAATCGGATCGACGCAGAGTCTTTCGATTCGACTGTTCCGATTATTTCAGACCCATCTCTGAGAGTGATTCTCTGCAACCTTTCAGATCGAGACGTATCTTCCTGTGCAGCAGAGTGCAACACCAGAAGGAACACCAAGCTCAGAAAGGAAACCAGGTGTTTCATAGCTGCCTACATGGAAAGCCCTACCCCATTCTTCGACCCTCTACTTTAGTATCAACCCCTTCACCGTATGTGAGCGCGCGCGGCCTCACAATCTCACTTGAGGCTGGTGCAGATCCAAGCCCACAGGGTTCCCCCGAGCTGTAGGAGTTCGCCTCCTCGATTGTATCAACGCGATGCTCTGACAGCTGCCTGGGAGAAATTACCCTACGTCTCGACATCCAAAAGTTAGCGGCGTGGCGCTGAAAGTCAAGGAGATTGGAAATACGGTAAGCAATGAGCGTTCCGTCATTCTGGGGAATGCGTTACTTTGCAAAACTTGCGAGAGCCTCTCGCTGGCCCTGGTAAACATCGAAAACCAGGGATAGCTTTGTAATCACGAAAATATTCTCGATGTTCTTTTCGACATCCGCCAAGACGACCCTGCCGCCGCGCTTCGTATAATTCGTGTGTGCCCACGCAAGCAACCCAAGCGCGGCGCTGTTGAGGTAATGTACCTTCGCAAGGTCAATCACCAGCTTCTTGTTATCCTCCTTGATAAGCCCCTCAATTGACTTCCGAAGATCTTCTGTCTCGTCCCCACCGACCAGTTCACCCTTAGGCTCCAGAACGGCAATCGACCCCTCAGCGTATTTACTGAGCTTTGTCTTCATGGGCGGCTCCGCTCTGATAATTGTGAGATAAGGTTCCTAGGCCGCCGCTCGATGCTCAAGGCCCTGGACTTTCACGACGACGATCGTCTGGTCGTCAGATTGCTTCGCACCGCTAGAAAAAAGATCAACAGCCATGAGGATCGAATTGAGAATTTCGCTTGCCGGGTTCTCATGACTATTCTCAACGACGGCTTTCAACCTCTCTTCCCCAAAGAATTCACCTTGGGTATTCGCAGCTTCTGTAATACCATCGCTGAAGAATACGTAGACATCACCCGGCTCCAGCGTGAGACGGCACTCTTCGCATCGGATCTCCTCCATGAAATTCAGGGCAGGGCCACGAACTGGAAGCCACTCGGCACCGCTTCGATCCGCCTTGTATGCGATCGGGGGACAGTGACCGGCGCAGCACACGGTGAGCGTTCCATGGACTGTATCCAAAAGACCGATGAGCAACGTGATAAAGGATTTTCGCTGCATGTTGCGGCGAATAATCTTGTTAGTTTCGGCGATCACCTCCCCCGGACCTTGCCTGCGAGTGACTTCTGCATAAAGAACTCCCTTACCCATGGCTGCAAGAAGTGCGGCACCCAACCCCTTCCCGGAAACGTCTGCTAAAATCATCTCCACCGTCCCATTGCCCATGGATATGAAATCATAGTAGTCGCCGCCGACTTCTCGAGCAGGGAGAGTTCTTGCAGCGATCTCCACGCCCGGGAGCTGAGGGATTGCTTGCGGGAGCAATGAGCGCTGAATCTCCCTCGCAGCCTCCAACTCCCTTTCAAGGGCAAGTTTTGCCTGCTCTTGTTCGTAGAGCCGAGCTGTCTCCAGAACTTGCGCGGACTGCGTGGCGATAATCGCCAGCAGGCGCTGATCATCCTCTGTGAACTCTTTCTGCTCTTTCTTGTTGAACAGGGTGAGAAGTCCTATCAGTTTGTTCTTCACCAGCAATGGAACACAAACGAGCGACCGAATCGCCGGAGTCGTTAAGCTTTTAAACATCTTGAATTGGTCATCGTGAGCGACATCGTTCGACATGAGAGGCTTCTTGTGTATGATCATCCAGCCGAGAATACTCTGATCGATGCGGAACTTCGTCTGGCCCTTGCTTGTATCGCTCGCCCGGATGAGCGTCTTCATCGGCGAGCCGGAAGTCTCTTCCACAAGCGTGATGGCGCCCTGTTCTGCGTTCAGGGCCTTCACCGACCGTTTCACTATCGTCTCCATGACCGCTTGCGAATCCATCGTCGAACTGATAACGCGAGAGAGATCATTGAGAATCGAAAGCTCCTCGATCGCTTTGCGGAGGCGTCGGTTTTCATCCTCCACACGAAGGAGTTTTTGTTCCAAGGATTTCTCATCCACCGCTGAAGCCATCGCCATCACCCGCCTGTGAGAATCTCAGAGAATGTGAAAGAAGCAGAAGCGGTTCCCGACGAGCCCCCGTGTCCCTCCCCGTCACACTGTGGAAGCCATTAGCGAAAAGGTCCCTCCGTCGCCGGAATCACCTCGAAATATATCCAATGGCTCTCCTAAAGTCAAGAAATCCACGCCGAGACTCCGAAGCCTGGGAGGCGCGCTCAGGAGAGATCGGCGATCCGCCTGAAGCTCTCTCTCAGTGTTGGGTACAACGAACGGTAGATGCGGTAATACTCCTCATAGCGCTGGACGCGTTCAGAATGAGGGGAGGTGCGCGAGACTATCCGGATGGTCTCTGCACATGCTTCCTGAACGGAGGAAAAAGCTCCGGTCGCCACGGAGGCGAGGAGCGCTACACCGAATGCTGGCCCTTCATCAACATTGATCGTAACAACTTCAGCACCGAAAACATCTGCCTGTATCTGTCGCCAAAGCTTGCTCTTCCCTCCGCCACCCGAAGCCCGAATCTCTTTGATAGGAATGTGCAGCGATTTCATAATCTCGAGTGAATCACGCAAGCTGAAGGTGACACCTTCCATCACGGAGCGGATCAGGTGCGCCTTTTGATGCCGCAGCGTCAGACCGAGGAACACTCCACGAGCATGCGGGTCTGGATATGGCGTCCTCTCGCCGATGAGATAAGGAAGGAATACCAACCCCTCGCTGCCGGGACGGATCTCAGCTGCTTTTGACGTCATGATTTCGTACGGGTCGACTCTCTTCCGCCTCGCGAGCGCGATCTCTTCCTCGCAGAGCGTGTCTCTCAACCACCGAAACGATCCGCCAGCTGCAAGCGTTACACCCATCATGTGCCATTTACCGGGTACCGCATGGCAGAAGGTATGTAATCGCCCTTTTGGGTCGTACTCAGGTTTATCACTGAAGGCGAAGAGCACACCGGATGTGCCGACCACTGCAGAGATGATTCCCGGCACCACGATTCCGTTCCCGACGGCACCGGCGGCCTGGTCGCCTCCACCTCCGACAACTGGAGTTCCGACCGCGAGGCCAGTTTCTCTGGATGCGCGAGGGGTGATTCGACCGCTGATTTCCGGTGACTCGTAGCATTCAGGAAGGAGCTCACGTGAAACGTTCAGGCGACTAAGAACGGCCTCTGACCATCTACGCTTCTTCACATCGAAAAGAAGCGTGCCAGAGGCGTCGGACAGTTCTGTTGCAAACTCTCCTGTGAGGAGAAAACGGATGTAATCCTTGGGAAGAAGAATCTTTCTCACTCTTTCCCAATTCCGGGGTTCGTGCTTTTTGAGCCAGAGAATCTTCGGCGCGGTGAAGCCCGTTAGTGCAGGATTACACGTCAGTCTGAGTAGCCCCTTAAATCCGAACGCCGCCGTGATCTCGTCGCACTCCGCCTGCGTTCGCTGATCACACCACAGGAGGGCAGGCCTGATCACGCGGCCCTTGCTGTCGAGAAAAACCGAACCGTGCATCTGGCCCGAGAGACCGATCCCTTTAATATCGAGTGCACTTGCCTTTCCAGTTCGAAGGATCTGCCGAATTGCCTTCTTGGTGGCCTCCCACCACTCTGCAGGATGCTGCTCTGCCCAGTTGGGCTTGGGTGTGAGGAGAGGATATTCAACCGTGGCTCTGGCGAGCACCTGTCCCCTCTCGTTGATCAGAAGGGCCCTGGTGCCGGTCGTGCCTATGTCGATGCCGAGGAGCATGTG
>JBBIJH010000131.1:0-592 GCA_037446075.1 Ignavibacteriales bacterium | reverse complement strand
TAGATTCAAAAGATAGAAGAAAACCACAGAGGACACAGAGACTCCGAGAACCATTCGCTTGACACCATCCTTCAAGAGCTGGACACTGAAGTTGATCAACAAGTCGACCCGTGTCCCCGTTTGTTTCAGGTAGGTCAACAACTGCGCCTCATAAACCAGATGCATCTCGCCAACCGCTCTTACTTCAACAACTGCTTTGCCCTCGACGAACAGGCCTATTCGGAAACCACACTCGAGCTTGGCATCCCTGTAAACAACTGGAATGGGCTTCTGCCTTTCAAAGCGAGCGGCTCTAAGAGCAAGCTCATGAGCGAAACACTCTTCATACGCCGACTCCAGCAGTCCCGGGCCGAGTAACCGATGAACGTCAATTGCTGCCCCGATGATCGCTTCCGTAATCTTATCCTCTTCCATCTCTGTGTCCTTCGTGTTCCCTGCACTCTATTAGGCGTATACGCGGTACTCGATTCCCAGGATCTCGCACACCGTCTTCAACTCTTCCACCCAGTTTCCGTAGCAACCATGGATGTGGTTCGAATCATAGCTGGCAAGGAACTCATCCGCAGAGACCCTGAGTCGTGCAAAGGCGTGA
>JBBIJH010000130.1:0-7559 GCA_037446075.1 Ignavibacteriales bacterium | reverse complement strand
TTTACACTGCGGCGGAGATTGCGTTCTTCGTCCCGGCTGTGGTGTTGATTGCAGAAAACTCCAACTGGAGGCATCATCGCTTCGATTCTTACTACTACGCTGACCCCGATAGAAAAACATGGACAAGCGCCGAACGGCGAAGGTTATATTACCTGGTCGGCGGCTACTTCATAGTAAAGCTAATCAGCGCCTTCGACGCCGGGTATTCGGTGGAGCGAGAGAACACCAAGCTTTCGGTTGGATATGATCGAATCTATTAATGTCTCCTTGGCTATCCCGATTCACTAGTCAACTATGCATTCTATGCGTTGTCAGCAAAACACTGAAGCGCACTCAATTGCAATCAGATAATTGAAAAAGGTGAAACGGACTGGAGTGCACTACCCGGCTGAAGAACTCGAGGCGCTGGAGATGAGGAGAATATTAACCACCGACTGCTTCAAACCAATTTTAAGAAGGTTCCGGCTCGAACTCCTGCATGAGGATCACCTCGTCGAGGGCGTTCGCCAGATTGTCATCTCCTTGAGTCAGATTGGATATCGCGGGTGAATTTCTCCAAGTGGACGACGTTGAAGCAAGCGGGTTGTCATTCAATCAGCTCAAGTGGTTTTCGAACCGGAAGGAGGACTAGACCATGGTCAGAGACATTGTCTGCGGTATGGGTGTTGTGGAAGATGAGATCGGAACCTTTTCAACAAGCCATCAGGGCAAAAAGTTCTATTTCTGCAGTGTGGAATGCCTGCTTCTCTTCAGACAAGATCCTGAACTGTACATGAAAGAAGAAAAGGAAAAGAAAATCGCGCGAGACCTGGTATGCGGAATGCACGTGGATGAACAGCATCCACCTTTCACGTTTCAATACCGAGGCAAAGTCTACTATTTCTATTCACAAACGTGCAAATCGGAGTTTGTACGCGACCCACAAAAGTACATCAGGGCAAAAGCATCATCATCGTAATGCACCAGGGAGAATCTCATGGACAGGTTGAGTACTTCTATCCCTTTTCTTGCCGTGCTTGTCGGAGTACGTCTGAGCCTGAGCGGACTACAAGTTAATCCCGCGGGCAAACGGGGAGTTTTGAAATTCACCGACGTTGTAAAGGAGACGAAGAAGTTCATCACCTACCACCAGTCCATAAAGTTATCGCGGGCACAGGAGAAGATTAAGAAGGAAGCCCTTTCGGTCATTCCGGCGCCTTGCTGCAGCAACTATTCCATCGCAACTTGTTGTTGCCCTTGCAATGTGGCTAAGAGCGTTTGGGGTCTGTCCAACTTCTTGATTACCGAGAAGGACTACGATGCGGCCAAAGTTAAGAAAGCTGTTACTGCATGGGTCCAATACATATATCCGAATGGCTATGCAGGAGATGCGTGCTATCAGAACAGGTGTGAGGCCGCCTTTCACAAGGATGGTTGTGGCGGCATGAATGAACAGGAGATCGTATTCTGACACTAGTAACATCCAACGTCTTTCTTCAAGGAGGAAAAACCTCATGAATTGCAGGAGATGTGGTAGAACGAACAGAGGTGAATGGCGCCACTGCGTCAACTGCGGCCATGAACTCCACACACCAATTCCCGTAGCTAAACAAGAGTTCTGCCCATCCTGCGGGTTTGGGAATCAATCCTTCGCTCGCTTTTGTGCCAGCTGTGGGACGTATCTAAGCCAACCCCGCGCCGAGCGGGTCAAATTCCGGGGAGAGATCCGGCCGCAGAAATCCCCAACCCAAGTGCCCATTACCGGGCATGGATCTGACCGCCGAAAGGTTAGAAAAGAGCACGGGGGTGACACTATACTTCGGTGGCACCCTGCTGCTGTCACGCTGGGCTTACTTGGACTTAGTATCCTCCTCATTCTGGTCATCCAAGGATTAACAAATATGGGACCTTCGAAGCCGCCAGAACTTGTCGAGGCAGTCAGCAATGACCCGACAATCGAAGCGAGAGTCAGAGAGATTGCGGCCAAGTTTGTCTGTTCCTGTGGGAAGTGTGGAGAGCAACCACTCGATACCTGCACCTGCGACAGAGCTATCCAGGAGCGGCAGTTTATTCGGAGTGCACTAGCAAGCGGTCAGAGTCTGGAGCAAGTGGTAGAGGCAACCATGTCAACATTCGGCTGGATAAAACCCGAATTCAATGATAAATACGCGGCTGACACGAGTATCCGGCAATTCCCGAGCAAGTTGAAGGCCGCGAGAGAACTGCAGATCCAGCCTCCCTCTCTTTTCTCCAGCCCGGCTGCTGCTGAGATCGCCACAGTATCAAATCGGGCAAAGATTCTATCCTATTTCCAGTGTCCTTGTGGTCAATGTCCAAGTCTGGAACTCAGCGACTGCAATTGCACTCACCCACGTGGCGCGACTGAAGTGAAAGCATTCATCGACAAGAAGCTGACGGAAGGGAAATATAGCGTCGCTGAGTTAGTTGCCGAAGTCGATAGAGTCTACGGGGGGAGAAAGCTTTAGAGTGTAGTGAGTTTGTTTAACGGAAATTACTCAAATCCACAAGACGAACATCGTGAAAGGAGCATGAGTAATGGAAAAGCGTTGTTCTAGATGCGGCATGCCGGTAGTGCAAGGCGCTCGGTACTGCACTCACTGCGGTAACCCCGTCTCAGGTCATCAATCAAGCCGGGCAAATTTAGAAAGCAAACGGAACAAAGTTCTAGGAAAGCGGAAGTCGACCGCAACCAAGTGGGCTAAGACTCCGTTTATCATTGCCTTCATTGCTCTTCTTGGTGGATTGGTTTACACCAATCTCCCCGAACGGTCCCATCCAACAATCAAGAATCAACCAATAGTTGTGAGTCCCACAACGTACCCATCCATGCGGCAGGAGATGATTAACACTGCTTCTAGAGTAGAGAATGGGAAGATCATAATCTCTCTCGCCGAGGTGAGAGAAAAGAAGTTCGTAGCATTCGACTACGTCGCAGCGAATAAGAGGGTCCCTCTCTTGGCCTACATCTCCGGCGAGGGAAAGCTTATCACGGCCGTGAGCATGTGCGAGCCGTGCAATTCCCAGCGATTCCACATCCGGGGCGACCAGCTCGTCTGCAACTCGTGTGGTTCAACATGGGAGCTGAATACCCTCCGGGCTATCAGCGGAGCCTGCGGGAGGTTTCCGCCAGATGCCATTCCCAGTCAAGTTGTTGCCGACGAAGTCCAAATTGACGAAGCGATCGTCGCGAGATGGCAGCGCAGAATCTAGGATTGACGATTCGCAATGTTCAATTTTTCAATGTAGAATCTGAAAAGTACGATTATGAGGTTGCATAACATTGCATTGAACAATCTTCGGCGGAGGAAAGCCAGATTCGTTTTTCTGACTCTGGGCCTAGTGGTCGCCATCAGCACCGTCGTTACCCTCATCACTCTTTCAACGGCGATGAACGCCGACATCGCAAACAAGTTGGATGAGTTTGGCGCCAACATCCTCATCACGCCGAAATCTGACGACCTTCTTCTCAGCTACGGAGGGCTGTCGATCTCCGGCGTCTCTTTCGATGTTCGTCCCCTCCACGACTCTGATGCCGTCAAGATCTTGACAATCAAGAATAGGGAGAACATCAGTATTGTAGCGCCGAAGCTATTCAGCGCCGCAGAGATCGATGGCCGGAAGGTACTCGTGGTAGGAGTGGATTTTCAGAACGAGTTTCGACTGAAGAAGTGGTGGTCGATCACAGGAAGTCGGCCTAAGAACGCTGACGAGGTGTTGGTTGGCAGTGAGGTCAAGAACAAGTTGAATCTTGTCCTGAATCAACACATCGGAGTCAACGGCAAACTGTTTCAGGTCACCGGGATCCTTCACGAGACAGGGTCACAGGATGACGCAATTGTCTTCATCGATCTCAATGAAGCCCAGCGCCTTTTCGGAAAGCCAAATCAACTCAGTCTGATCGAGGTTGCCGCGCTGTGCTATGATTGCCCGATAGAAGAAATCGTGGCTCAGACCTCGGAGAAATTGCCGAGCGCCAAAGTGATGGCCATCCGCCAGACCATCGAATCCAAGATGGAAGCGATGCACCGCTTCGAGCACTTTTCATACGGGATATCAGCCGTCATTGTGCTTGTTGCCGCGCTTATTGTGATGACAACGATTACTGCCTCCGTCAACGAGCGAACACGCGAAATCGGCGTCTTCCGGGCAATCGGATTCAGGCAAACTCACATCATGAAAATCATTCTCACCGAAGCATTTCTGACGAGCCTTATGGCCGGCGTGATGGGCTTTGCGATTGGTCTCGCCGTGTCCAGATTTGTGTCTCCGCTGTTAACAATGAATGGGACAGGACATTCTACAGTGAGCTATGCGTTATTCGCACTCTCTGTTGCGCTTGCTGTTTCGGTCGGATTGCTCTCAAGCATTTATCCGGCATATAAAGCATCACGACTTGATCCGGCAACTGCGCTAAAGGCATTGTAACCAGCATCTCGAACTGGAGGACGCATGAAAAAGCAAGAAGCCTTCAAACCTGCACTGAGCTTCAAGTGGCTTACGCCCATCTATGACCCCCTTGTTGCTTTCACAATCAGGGAATCGACTTTCAAACGGCAGCTCGTTGCGCAGGCCAAGATATCTCCTGGCCAAAAAGTGCTCGACGTGGGCTGCGGCACAGCGACACTCACACTCCGGATTAAACAGATGCATCCCGATGCTGAGGTGTTAGGTATCGATGCTGATCCGACCATACTGCAACGAGCGCAGGAAAAATTAGCAAGGACCGGTTTAAAGATAATCCTCGATCGAGGCATGTCGTATCAGCTGCCCTATGCCGATGCGACATTTGACCGAGTTCTTTCAAGTTTGCTTTTCCACCACTTAACACGACAACACAAGATTGAGACATTGAAAGAGATTCACCGTGTCTTACGACCCAGGGGTCAACTCCATATCGCTGATTGGGGGAAACCGAGAGAGGTGATCATGCGTGGAGCTTTTCTCCTCGTGCAATTGCTCGACGGGTTTGAGACCACGACAGAGAACCGGATGGGCTTGCTTCCGACACTGATAATGGACGCAGGGTTTGAGGGGGTGCAAGAGACACAGCGATTCGGAACTGTGTTTGGGACACTTTCGCTTTACAAAGCCCGAAAACAATAGGGAAAGACGACAAAGGAACCAGAGCATGAGTCTTGTTGAAATCAATCAGCTTCATAAGGTTTACAACACCGGCAAGGATCATGTGCACGCGCTCCGGGATGTAACGTTGAAGGTCGACCAAGGTGAATTTGTGGCGGTGATGGGGCCCTCGGGTTCTGGCAAGAGCACCTTACTGTCTGTTCTTGGAGGGCTCAGCCATCCGACAGAGGGAAGCGTGGTAGTCGACGGGATCGATGTCTATGCGCTTTCAGTCGAGCAGCGGGCGGATTTTCGGCGCGAGTACTTAGGGTTTGTATTTCAATCGTTCCAGCTGATTCCTTATCTCACAGTCCTGGAGAACGTGATGCTGCCGCTGGCAGTCATCAGAAGCTCCACGGAAGAAAAACATAGAATGGCACATGAGATTTTGGATCGAGTAGGGCTACACTCGAAGGCGCAGCGACTCCCAGATGAGCTGAGCGGCGGGGAACAACAGCGAGTGGCGATAGCTCGGGCGCTCGTGAACGATCCACCGATCGTCTTAGCGGACGAGCCAACCGGAAATCTCGACTCGACTACAGGCGCAGAAATCATGGGACTCTTTCAAAACTTGAATGTTGAAGGCCAAACGATCGTTATGGTCACACATAATCATGAAAACTTGAGGTACGCGCATCGGAGTATTCAACTGTTAGATGGAAGAATTCTGTAGCTGTGCCAAGTAATCCTCCTTTGTAGATTCGGATTTACAGGTCCTCACCGAAAATCGAGCCGGCCTTGCGTCGCCATAACCACCTTGGTATGCTCTCGAGAACGCTTGCTTCTGACCTCTGGCAATTCCCCATAAAGTTGCACTAGTCGGGATGCACCGTTGCCAATCGTTGTACTTGATTCTTACAGTGGTGTGTGATATATTCCGACACCATAGTATACAGAATAGGTATACCATAGTGAAAAAAAATAGAACATCTGCGATGGGACGAGAGAACGAGTTCCTCATGCGTTTAGCTGGCAGCGGGAAGACAATCTTCACTACCGAAGAGGCGATCTCCTACTGGGGCTCGCCCCATAATGCAAAGATTGCTCTTCACCGCCTGATCCGGAAGGGGTGGCTGGCCTCCCTTGAGAAAGGCAAGTATATGATTATCCCTCTCGAAGCAGGACCGGAAAGAAAGTGGACAGAGGACACTTATATCGTGGCCTCGTCACTAGCTGAACCAGCTGCCATTGCGTACTGGTCTGCCGTGCGTCATTGGAATTGGACAGAACAGATCCCGAGAATCGTCTATGTCCAAACCACCCAGCGAAAGAAAACTCCACGGAAAGAAATCTTTGGTGTGGAGTACGAGTTCGTCAGAGTAAAGACCGAGAAGTTCTACGGCAATGTGAAAGAGTGGCGGAACGGCAAATTCATTCTGATTACGAGCAGAGAAAAAACTCTCATCGACTGCGCAGACGACGTCGAACGTGCAGGAGGACCTGAAGAGCTGGTCAAGGCAGTCAAGTCTGCGGCATCTGAGATCTCGTGGCCACGACTGAGCGAATACGTAGCCCAGTTCCCCAATAAGGCTGTCCAGAAGCGACTCGGCTACCTATTCGAAAAGCTGGTTCAGAATCTTCCGTCAGAAGCTTCAGGCATTCTTGGATCCTGGCAGAAGAACTTAAGTGCGGGAGTCGTGCCGTTGCAGCCCTCACGCTCGAAGACTGGGAAAATCTCACGGCGTTGGCGAGTGCGGATCAACGCTGCACTTGCATGATCAGTCCAACAGAGATCAGACACCTTGCGGCCGAGTTCGGAGTAAGCCCAGATTTGATAGAGCACGATTATGTGCTTGGCTGCTTTCTGCATTTCCTCTTTCGGAATGATCTGGTACAGCCATCGTGGATCTTCAAATGTGGAACAGCTCTCGCTAAGTGTTATTTCGAAGACTATCGGTTCTCTGAGGACATGGATTTCACTCTAACGGTCGGTCTCTCGAATGAGGAAATAGAAAGGGTTCTAGAGGAGATAAAAAAGAGTCTGTCCGATGAGCGTGGAATCCGAACGGATGTGGAGAGGAGCAGTATCCGAGCAATCAAGGATGACTATGGAAAAGAATCTTTTGAGGCAAAGGTGTACTACTACGCTCCCTGGAGAAATATCGGGTCGCCAAGATCTCTCCGTATCAATCTTAACCGCGATGAGGTCATGGGCCTTCCTGTTGAGTTCCGCTCCATTATTCATCCATACTCAGACGTTGGAGATCTGCCGCGAGCAGAAGTTCCGGCATATGCTCTGAGAGAAGTCCTTGCGGAGAAGCTCCGTGCATTTAGCGGACAGCGGGACCACGCGATCGCAAGGGATATCTTTGACTTGTGGTTTCTCAGAACTAAGGGCTTAAAGTCCTCGGATGTCGAAGCAATATTGCCTTCAAAATTTGCTGTCAAAGGGTTCTCGATCCTAAACGTTGACAGTGCGAAGGTTTTGCAACCAAAAG
>JBBIJH010000129.1:0-7724 GCA_037446075.1 Ignavibacteriales bacterium | reverse complement strand
TTCGATGTTGGTGTCGCTGGACCGCTCACGGGACTCGTGTTTGCAATCCCTGCTCTCCTTATAGGCCTCCAGTATTCTGCCATCGTCTCCGGTTCAGACTCAGTAAGTATGATGCAAGGAGGAGCTAGCATCGGGTCGTCAGTACTGTTTGCGTTGATCGCCAAGCTCTCGCTCAGTACTGCGGTCACCGAGGGTCACCAGGTCATCCTCCATCCGCTTGCTTTCGCGGGGTGGCTCGGACTCTTGGTGACAGCCTTAAACCTTCTCCCCATTGGTCAACTGGATGGTGGCCATATCGCGCACGCCTTGTTCGGCAGAAAGAACAGCAACACAATCGGGATGGTGGGGTTGTTTTCGCTTTTCCTACTCGGTCTTTTCGTGTGGAGTGGATTACTGACCTGGGCGATCATTGTTTTCTTCATCGCCGGAACGAAGTCCGCCCCGCCGCTGAATGATGTATCGAAGCTCGACCCGAATCGTGTGGCAATCGGAGCCATTGCATTCATCTTGTTGTTCTTGATTCTGATTCCAGTTCCGCATGCATTCTACCAAACGCTCGGGATCCATTGTCCGTACGTGTGAGCAAGTTAATGGGGTTAGACGACGATGAAGGCTCAGGCTATACGGGAAAAAGACGCTGATCGATCGGGAAGGCTGTCAAAGTTCATTCGACGCATCCCATTGCTGACCAGCGTCGTTCTTGGGTTCTTGTGGGCGTTCATCTATGTATTTCTCGGTAGGCTCCATGCAATGTGGCAAATGTTTGACAAAGGGTTTCCGTTTCTCGTGGCTTCTGTGCTCGGAATTCACCCGGGATGGATGACCGAACTCACTGGGGTTATCTTTGCCTTCATCGATGGAGCTATCGTTGGCGGGTTCGTCGGATGGGTTTTCACCTCATTCTTGAGAAAATACACAATGTCTGTATGTCGGAAAGGAGGATAAAATGCACTGGTTCGATTGGTTTTGGGTGGTTAGTCCATGATGATGTTCTGGTGGGTAGTTGTGATCGGCGTAATCCACTTGGTGGTCAGAGCAATCACTGGTGAAAGATCACAATCAAGCAGAGAAGACTCCGCTTTGGAGATTCTCAAGAAGCGCTAGGCTCCAGAAGAAATCTCTAAGGAGGAGTTTGATAGTAAGAAGAAAGACCTCATCTAACAAAAGAAAGGAGAAACGGCCATGAAACGGTTCGCGTTCGCAGCACTTGCTGCAGGGTTGGTCATTCTCTTCGTTGCAGCCTTGCCCCAAGAAAAGCAGCAGAAGGGGATGGATCAACAGAAGCATATGCAGATGATGGAGATGATGAAAGATTCATCCATGATGAGCATGATGATGGATCAGATCGCCTCCGATAAGCACATGCGAATGATGATGATGGACAAGATGATGCATCATGCGAAGGTTGATTCTGCCTCCATGATGGAGATGTGCAAGAAGATGATGGATGACAGTGAGATGCACTCCATGATGATGAAGATGATGGGCGGGGGCATGATGAAGCATGACATGATGCAGAAGAAGCCGGCAGACAAGAAGAAGGATGAGAAAGAGAAGAAGGATCATGAGGAACATCATTGAGTGGAATAGCCGGAGCTGGAATGGAAACGATGTCCAACCGGCTCCGGCATTCGAAGGGCTAATCCCGGGACACCTTAAGAGCTCATCATGCCTGACAATCTAGTTTGGCTGCTCTGGGCGCTTGGTTTCTTGGCCATCTGGCTGGCAGTGTTCGTCCTGAAGCGCGGGGCGCGAAAGAGGATGCTTTGGGCGAGCGTGCTCACCATGCCCTTCGGCCTAACTGAACCTCTCTTCGTCCCAGAGTATTGGAATCCCCCCTCCCTGTTCGACCTGGCGCGAAGAACAGGTTTCGATATTGAAAGCCTCATCTTCTGCTTCGCGATAGGTGGGCTGGGAGTTGTAATGTATGACCTGCTGTTCAAAGTCGAACATGAACAAATGAGTGCCGTCGAAAAGCATCATCGGAGACATCGATTCCACTTCTGGGCGCTCCTCTCCCCGTTTGTCCTCTTCCCCGTTTTCTTCTTTACAGGGTGGAATGCGATCTATGTGGGGAGTGGCTCGATGTTCCTTGGTGGAGTGGCAGCCCTGTGGTGCCGGCCTGACTTGAAAAAGAAGATCTGGGTCGGTGGGGCGATCTTCCTGGTGTTCTACTTTCTGTACTTCTTCCTGATAGACTTGATTACTCCCGGGTATGTCCAACAAGTCTGGAATTTGCCAGCACTCTCGGGCATTCTCGTCGTCGGCGTACCACTTGAAGAGTTGATGTTTGCTTTCACTTTCGGGATGCTCTGGTCGAGTTACTATGAACACCTGAGTTGGTACAGAATCAAATCGATACCAAAAGCTTCATAAGGCAGCGAATTAGAAATGACCGAACCTAGGTATGTATTCTCAAGAGCAGCAATCGCGGTCGCCGTGGTTGCATTCTTCGGCGGGCTCCTTGGGGGAGGTGTCGTATATCTCGTCGTAGATTCTCACGTCACTGACCCGTCAAATCAAACGCGAACCCAAATCCGGAGTGAGACTCCCGTTCATATTGAGGCTGAGGGAGTGCGCGCAGTTGATGTTCAGTCTGCCGTTATAGAAGCGGCAGCGAAAGTTAGCCCAGCAGTCGTGACGGTGATCAACCATCTTGCCAGTGGCGATTTCGGTGCACTTTTCGGTCCAAGGGATACGGATACAAGAGCATCAGGCTCAGGGGTCTTCATTTCTGAAGACGGCGACATCAGCACGAACAGCCACGTTGTCCGGGACAATAAATCGCTGGAGGTAATCCTTTGCGATGGACGCACGGTTCCTGCACAACTCGTGGGCACAGACCAGTTTGCAGATCTGGCGGTGCTGCAGGTGAGGGGGATCAGTGTCACAGTTGCGGAGCTTGGCACCTCGGATGTGCTTAAGCCCGGTGAGACTGTCGTTGCCATCGGTTCACCGCTGGGCGAGTTCCAGAATACTGTGACAGTTGGTGTGGTCAGTGCCACCGGGCGCGCCCTACAGACAGCTGAGGGATTCCAGATGGAAGACCTCGTGCAGACTGACGCGGCCATCAACCGAGGAAACTCCGGCGGGCCACTCGTGAACTTGGCCGGACAGATCATCGGAATCAATACGTTGGTGGTTCGAGGCGGTCGTGGTGTCAGCGACATGGCCGAAGGAATCGGCTTTGCAATTGCATCGAATACGGTGAAGGCTATCACCAGGCAATTGATCAAGCAAGGCTACGTCACTCGCCCGCTTCTGGGTGTTCAGTGGCAACTAGTGACGCCAGACATGGCTCAGAGATTCAAACTCCCGTTGAAGTGGGGGGCATACATCACGAACGTCAGCAAGGGGGGACCCGCTTCGAACAGAGGATTGCGTGAGGGCGATATCATCACGAAGATTAGTGATGAAGAGCTTAGTGAGAGCACCCCTTTCATCAATCTGCTATTACGCCACAAGCCAGATGAAAGTGTGGAGATCACATACGCTCGGGCTGGACAAAAGCACAAGACGACGGTCATGTTGGGAAGACGGACAGAGCCATGAAATCCGCAGGGACTTGCATTAGGAGAGAGCACGAATGAACGGAACCAAAACCCTCTCGCCTCCATATGCAGTAGTGGCAGTGTTCGCCGTCTCTGCCGCAATGCTTGCGTATGAGATTCTTTTGACGAGGATTGCATCGGTCCTGTTGACAAGCCAATATCTCTTCTTGATCATAGGGGTTTCTCTGTTGGGCGTCTCAGCGGGTGCCGTGGTTGAATACTACCTCGCAAACCGGGCAGACCGTAAGACTGGAGTGTCGCCAGGGTTATGGCTAAGCTGGAGCTCAGTTGTTCTTGTAATCTCAACAGGATTGGTCCTGATAATAGGACTGGAGGGAGGACTGTTCATCTTGGCGCTATCGGCAGGCTTGCCTTTTGCGGTCACGGGGTTTATTCTCTCAAGATTCTTTCGGCTGTTGACATCTATGACTGGCATCTTGTACGCAGCTGATCTTACGGGTGCGGCGGCAGGCGCCCTCTCCATACCTTTGCTGCTGCCTGCGTTAGGCCCAGGGCAATCGATCATCCTCCTTGCAGCGATCCTGGGCTTTGCTGGAGCGGCTGGTGAACTGAAGCGCCCATGGGGGACAAGAACCTTCATCACACTTCCTACGGCCCTTCTTATTGCAGGCGTTTTCTATCTCAACAGGGGGAACGCTATGTTGGGAGAAGTTCCAATCGGAAAGAATCCCGACAAAGATCTGTATCGTCTTATGGCGCTGCAGGGAGGCACTGCGACAGTCGTGGATTCTCGCTGGAGCACTTTCGGCCGGACGGACCTCGTCCGATTTCACGGCGATTCCACGATGATGAGTCTGTTCATCGATGGAGCAGCTGGAACCAACATGCTGCGCTTCAACGGCGACCTCGCGGATTCTTCAAGAATGCTCCTGCAAGCGACACAGGAATTTGCCGGTATGATTCCGTTGCTGAATTTACGAGACGAGCAAAAAGACAATGCCCTCATCATCGGCCCGGGAGGCGGACGAGACGTGTTGCTGACGTTGAAAGCCGCGTTCAGAGAAATCACTGCTGTCGAAATCAATCCAGAGATAGTCGAGATTGTCAGGGACTATCGTAATTTCAACGGCGGTATTTACACAGACTTTGATAACGTTGATGTCGTTGTTGCCGAAGGTCGGAACTTCTTGCGGCACAGCACGGAGAAGTATGATCTGATTATGTTGTTTATGCCTATCACAAAGAGCAGCCGCAGTCTGAACGCATTCGTTCTCTCGGAAAGCTATCTTTTCACGAAAGAAGCGTTTACCGACTACCACCGCCACCTCACTGATGAAGGCAGCCTGCTCATCATGGCCCACGGGATGCCCGAAATCACCAAGATGATGACCACAGCGATTGCAGCTATGCAGGATGAAGGCCTCACAGTGCAGCAAGGAATGAGGCACCTATATATTCTTGGCTCGGCGATGATGCCGCTATTCGGCTTGCGGAAGACTCCATTGCAGAACGAAGAAAGCGATTTTCTCCACGCTGCTGTACACACAGCGACGTTTGACTCGCGGTATTCATATATTCCGGGTGTCGAGCAAAAGTTACTGCGTCCTCCCCTCCCGACAACCGTGGATGCTGGCATACCAATGATGAACCCTGCCTTTATCGCTCTTGCTGAAGGAAAATTGTCCCTGAATCTTCTAGAACGCGGCACAGGGTTCAACTTTGTCCCCGCCACCGATGACCGTCCTTTCTTTTTCCAATACAGCTTCGGCGTACCTGAGGCCGTCCTAACCGTGCTCTGGCTTGCCCTGGTGGCCCTTGCTGTTGTGGCGCTTGTGCCCGGTTACAGGTCACTCGGTCGTTCACAGGAAGGCCGGCGGTTCTCGTGGTGGCTTCCAATCTTCTTTGTGGCAATCGGAGTTGGCTACATCGTCCTTGAGCTCGCCCTGTTTCAAAGGTTCATCTTTTATCTCGGCGATCCGTCGCGCACACTGGCAGTAATGCTTGCGTCGCTTCTTGTTGGCAGCGGCGTGGGGAGCTTCGTTTCGCGGAACTCCACGGACAGGGTTGCCATCCTCGGGGGTTTCTTAAGCGCCGTAACGGCATCTTGCTTATTGATTTTCATTCCGGCGGTGTTCGCTGCTTTGCACGGTTCTTCTTTACAGACACAACTCGCCATTAGTGCTATCATACTCTTTGTCCAAGGCGTGCCGATGGGCTTGATGTTCCCAATTGGATTAAGAGTCGCTGAGTTGCATCTCGGCAAGCCCTCTATACCCTGGATGTGGGCTATCAACGGCAGCGCCTCTGTTGTTGGCAGTGCCCTTGCCGTCGCCATAGCTATTTCGGCGGGATACACCTGGAGCTTGATTTTCGGAGCTTTCTCTTATCTCCTCGCAGCACTGTCCATGCATTTTGCCTCTAGACAAGGAGAGCTAGTCTTAGGAGAGAATCATTAGGAGGACATGTTATGCACCACGATCCTGTCTGCGGAAGAAGGATGAATGCGAACAAAGCATACACTCGCTCCCATTATGAGGGCGAGATTTATTTCCTTTGCTGCCCACTCTGTCAGAATCAGTTCGAAAACGACCCTAAGAGATATACCGAACGGTATCGTCGATACGGTAGACATAAGATCCGACAGAAGTAATGAAACACGATAAGTCCCTCTTGCCGGAAGAATCTAAAATTAGCTTCAGACTCCAACTTCATCAGGAGGACCTCATGCCAAATCGCGATCCAGTTTGCGGCATGGAAGTGAAAAGCCCGTCCGAGTTCCGTTCCACGTACGGCGGGATACCTTACGAATTCTGCTCGGTTGCATGCAAATCAAAATTTGATGCCGAGCCGACGAAGTACGTGAAGAGATCCACTGTTACGAAGGCCACCAACCGAAGCTCGAGTGATGGTACAGAACATTTGCAAATCCCCATTGTGGGCATGGACTGTGCTGCGTGTACGGTAAGAATTGAAAAGGAGGTCAAGAAATTGCCGGGCATAAGGCGGGCAAGCGTTAACTACTCAACGGAGAAGGCCTATGTTGACTATCGCCCCGAAGAAGTAGGAACGGAAGAGATCGTCGGCGCTATCAAGAGAGCCGGTTATCGGTCGGGCCGCGCAACGCTCAGGCTTGGCATCGGAGGGATGCACTGCGCCTCATGCGTGGACAAAATTGAAACACAACTCCGGCGGAGTCCCGGCGTCCTCGCCGCCAGTGTCGATCTCGGAACCGAATCCGCCCTGATCGACTACATCCCGACAGCAGTCCAAGTCAAAGACATCAAGTCGACTATCGAGCGATTGGGATACAAAACGTATGATTCAGTTTCACCGGGCAAAGAGGAGAAGAAGGCCGAAGAACCCGTCGACGAGACGGAGAAAGCCAGAGCGCAGGAGTACAGGACACTGATGCGGAAGTTTATGTTCGCTGCGGTACTCTCGATCCCTGTTGTCCTATTCAGCTACCCCAGGTTGTTTGGCCTCCCTTCTGAACTCCAGCCGGGAACTGGTTTACTACGCACCATCTGGATGGCGATGGGGGTGCTCGCGTTGCCCGTGTTGTTCTGGTCCGGCTCGCACTTCTACTTCGGGATGTGGGCTGCTCTTAAGAATCACTCTGCGAACATGCATACGCTCATCGCCACTGGTATCTCAGCTGCATGGTTGTATTCAACCGTGGCTGTGCTCTTTCCGGGAATATTTCCTAAAGAGGAGTTGGCAGAGCAATTCTACGATGTCGTTTTTGTGGTCGTAGCTCTCGTTGATCTCGGAATGGCCTTGGAAATTCGCGCGAAAGGAAAAAGTTCAGAAGCGATAAAGAAACTGATCAGCCTACAGGCGAAAACCGCCAGGGTGGTTCGTGATGGAGATCAGATCGACATCCCGGTGGAGGAAGTTGTGTTGGATGATATCGTGGTCGTTCGGCCTGGCGAGAAGATTCCCGTTGACGGAATCGTTGTTGAAGGTGCCTCCGCAGTCGACGAGTCCATGATCACCGGTGAATCGATCCCTGCAGAAAAGCATGAAGGCGACGAGGTGATCGGTGGAACAATCAACAAAACCGGTTCGTTCAAATTCCGCGCAACGAAAGTGGGTAAAGATACGGCGCTGGCGCAGATCATCGAGATGGTGCAACAAGCGCAAAGCTCCAAGGCCCCCATTCAGCGAGTGGTGGACAAAGTTGCCGGATATTTTGTCCCGGCTGTCATCATT
>JBBIJH010000128.1:3849-7730 GCA_037446075.1 Ignavibacteriales bacterium | reverse complement strand
GTGGGCGCGCGTAGCCCACACGCATATTCAGGCCATCGGCGTGATCCTGTTCTTCCTTGGTGCAACTTTTTCCTTCACCTCTGTCTCTAACAAAGTGAAAGTCATGGCCGTCACGATCCCCTTCGTAGATCTGTTAGCTGACTTCGGGTCTCGCTTCCTTGCCAAGTATCACGCTGATTTGGTGTACTTGATGATAGGGACGGGGGCAGTCCTGGGTCTGTCAATAGCAGGAATGGTACTTGTTCCTCTCTACGAAATGTGGATACCGCGAGGAGAAAAGCTGGAGGGCTGACTTAGTTTCCCGGCGTCGGTTTCTCCTACAGAGCAACTCTGGCCGCAGTGATCAAAAAACTGTTGGATCAACTCTCACCTTGTGATTTGGGTTGATGGCCTGGAATCTTATGACTTCATCTGTTCCGAGAATGAAGGCGGCCCGAACTGCCAACACCTGGTGCTTCTCGCCGGAAGCCTCCTCAAAGTCGATACCAAAATCCCCGATATCTCTCCACCGTTTTCTCACCGACTTTGGAAGCAAAGCCAAGAGTTATCGCAGCCGACACTGAGCTGTTCGAGAGAAGTGTGTAACGGAGAGAGTGCTTCTCGATACTTTCGCCCAACTTCGTCGCACGATCAGCGCTGACAGCGATAAGCTGTTAATCCAATTGGGCAAGATGGGCTTCGATGTCGTGAAGTTGCCTCATCTGCGTATTGCAGTACACACACCACCCACCTCGATAAATAACCGAGACGGTGGGTTTTTCCCAAACTCCCCCATTGGGGTCCACGAGGCGCCCGTGTATTCATGCGACGGTGCCCGGGGGAAAACGTCGCCCTGACTTTGATCGGGCAAATTTCTTCAGCGGATGGAGCTGCTCGAAATAGCGGGGGGCCCTTGCTGCTGCGCTCTGGATGTGGACAGGAGAACAAAGGTAAGCAATAGTATCCACCCTCTACTGTGAACCCCGCGTATTCCAGCGTTCTTTTTTCCTCCCGCCCTGTGATCCTGCCCCTTATGCTCTTGTGATTAATGCTAAAGAGTTGGAGGGATGACGAGCTCACTCGCGGACGGAAAGTTCAATGAGCGAGTGAGCCCTTCCTTGATCTCGCTTACTCCTCTAACAACTTTGCCACGAGAGTGCGATCCGGTGTGGGCAACTTGCAAGCGTAGTTCTCGCAAATGTATGCCGTGGGCTTGCCATCGAGCATCCGCACGCTGCGAATGAATGGTACGTAAGAAGCCAGGATATCCTGTCCTTCCTTTCCATCGGCCAGCAGAAGGATTTTGTTCGGGATGAAGTGGGAGTGAACCTCCTCCAGCAATTCTCTCGTTCCTCGGTCATCTGCTTTCCCTGCGATGATGATTTGCTTCGGTTTTGAGAGGATGAAATCGAGTGCAACGAGGAACTGCGGCATGGCTTGAGGTGCATCAAGCATTCGCTGGCCAAAGTGAGAAAGCGATTGCTCTGCCATTTCCTTCCATTCCTGTTTGTTTATCATCTCTGAAATTCGAAGTAGATTGAGTATCGCGATGGAGTTTCCCGATGGCTCGGCTCCGTCGTACCATTCCTTCGTGCGGACCAGGATCGATCTGTCTTTGCCGGAGATGTCGAAGAAGCCCCCGTTCTCCTTATCATAGAAGAGGGTATTTTGAACCTCCGTCAGGGCGATGGCATGTTCGAGCCACTTGATATCCAGTGATGCCTCGTACAAATCCAGCAGCCCTTGAACAAAGAATGCATAATCTTCAAGATGTGCCTCGTAGCGCGCTTCACCATCTCGATAGCGGCGCAGAAGCTCTTTCGTTCTCGGATTAAACTGCTTGGTGAGTACGAATTGGGCGGCACGTTCAGCGGGGCGAAGATACTCCATATCGCCGAGGACTTGACATGCGCGCGAGAAAGCGGAGATCATTAATCCGTTCCAAGACACCAATATTTTGTCGTCCAGATGCGGCCGAGGACGTCTCTGCCGTGCCTCGAACAGTTTCCGCCGCGCCGTGGATAGTCTGGATTCCAGGTCGGCGACGGTGAGTCTGAACTGCTCCGCCGTCTCCTCAAGCGAGTGAGCGATGTAAAGGATGTTCTTCCCCAGGAACTGTTGATGGGGATCGGAGTCTACGTTTCCCTCTGTCTTTGCTCCAAAGTGGTAGGCGGATACGCGGGCCGCTTCGGGACCAAGGATGGCATCAAGTTCAGGTAGGGTCCAGACGTAAAAGGCACCCTCTTTCTTTTCATCGGGTTTCTCCGGGTCAACGGCGCTCTCGGCATCTTCGGCAGAGTAAAAGCCTCCTTCCGGATGCGTCAGGTTGCGTTGTACGTAGGCCAGGACATCGCGCGCAACGTCTGCGTAGAAGTTGTCGTGTGTAGTTTGAAAAGCTTCGAGATAGGATATGGCGAGTTGTGCCTGATCGTAGAGCATCTTCTCAAAGTGGGGCAGATGCCATTTTTCGTCAGTTGAATATCGATGGAAACCGCCACCGATCTGATCATAGATACCTCCTCTGGCCATCCTCGAAAGCGTTGCAAGCGTCATCTCTAATGCTTTACTCTCCTTGGTCCTTTTGCAATACCGGAGAAGAAAATTGGATACCACCGGCCGCGGGAATTTCGGTGCGTTTCCGAAGCCGGCATAGTTCGGATCATAAGATTTCGAGAAGGACTCGAACCCGCGGTCAAGTGCGCGCTGGCCGGCTTTTATAGCGGGTTCCTTCAAACCGGTGGCTTGCCTGAGATAATCTGCTATCTGCTGGCTATTCTCAAGAATAGCTTCACGGTTGGTGGTCCAGAGTTCTTGGATTCGGGTGATGATGTCTCTGAAACCTGGCCTTCCCCATTTCGATTCGGGTGGGATGTAGGTCGCACCAAAGAACGGTTTGAGGTCAGGAGTCAGGAACATTGACATCGGCCAGCCGCCGCTACCCGTCATGGCTTGTAGTGCAGTCATGTACACGCGATCGACATCGGGGCGTTCTTCACGATCGACCTTGATACTGACGAGATATTTATTCATCAGTGCGGCGATGGAGTCGACCTCGAACACCTCTCGCTCCATGACGTGGCACCAATAACAGGTGGAGTAGCCGATAGAAAGAAAGATTGGCTTGTCTTCCCGCCTCGCTTTCTCAAATGCTTCCTCACCCCACGGATACCAGTCTACTGGATTGAAAGCATGTTGAAGCAGATAGGGGCTTTTCTCTTTGATGAGCCGATTTGGTTTCTTACCTTCTTCGAGTTCTCTTTTGATCATGAGCGCGATCGTTCCTTTAGGGGCATCGAGCGAATCCGAAGCCATTAGACCTACCTGAAGTGAGACGATTTCTTCGCTCGAGCGAAGCAGAGTTCGGCCAACAACGACTGCAGCTAGGGCGATCGGTATGGTTATCGCCAAGAATTTCTTTGAAGAACGGATCTTGGGCATTCTGCTTTTGAATCAACCTCGTTAACCGGCAGGAGGTATGAGATCAGGGCTTGCCCTTCTCGCCCAATGCTGCTTTTGCTGCGCTTAAGAGGAGTTCAGGATTGATCCTAATCTTATAGTTCGGATTAATGTACTCGAACTTTATGACTCCATCTGTTCCGGCCACAAATGCCGCTGGCACTGGCAAGATGTGGTGCTTCTCTCCGGAGGCCTCTTCCAAGTCTATTCCAAATTGTTTGTACCTCTCAAGCGTTTTCTCGTCCACTCTAAACGCAATACCGAAAGCTTGAGCAGCGGCTGTGGAGCTGTCGGACAACAGCACATAGTGAAGCTCTTGTTTCTCGATGCTCTCCCGTAACTTCTCGGGGCGATCGGCACTAATCGCGATGAGTTGGTAGCCTAGCTCGAGAAGCTTGGGCTCGATACTCTTGAGCTGTCCCATCTGCGTGCTACAGTACACACAC
>JBBIJH010000128.1:0-3798 GCA_037446075.1 Ignavibacteriales bacterium | reverse complement strand
CATTCAGATCAAACGAATTTCCATCCGCCGTTCGCAGGTCCACCATTGGAACTGTCGCACCTATTTTAATGGGACAAATATCCTCGGCGGAGAGAGGGATCTGGGACACTGATTCGTTCTGCCGCTGACTCTTACTCTGGCACAACAGGAAAGTGTTCACGATTACTCCGAATATAGCAAGGCGGAAAAGATATCCATTCATTTCTCAATTCCAGTTTTGTCTAGAGGTGATTCTTTCACTTCTTTCCAGGTGGAAAGAGATGAAGCGCGAGATTGGAGGATTCTCTCAAAGCAAGTCTTTGATGATCCTTTCGAGCTGAGATTTTGACAGAAGTCCCACATGACGCTGGATAATGTTTCCTTTCGCATCAACAATAAACGTCGTGGGGATGGCTTGAATCCCGCCGTAATCTTTGACCACCTGACTATCCCCAATGACCACAGGATAAGATATGTTGTATTTTTCAATAAACGGTTTCACAACTATCCAGCCGCCCTGGTCCAAAGAGATTCCAACGATTTCTAGTCCTCTCGACTTGTACTTCTTGTATAGATCGAGGAAACCCGGGATCTCTGCCCGACAGGGCCCGCACCACGTTGCCCAGAAGTTCACAACGACTACTTTTCCTCCTAGCTTGGCGAGTTCAACGCTCTGTCCATCGGGGGACTTCAACCTAAAATTTGGGGCTTTCGCCTTCGGCTGCGGGATAGAAAAAGCGGTTATTAAGATCGCGAGCAGAGTAACACCGAAACAGCGTCTAAAACTCCTCACGGGGTGCCTCGTAAGTTCGTTAGGGACAGGGAATGAACCTATACTTACAACAATTAAGAAGGGAAATTGTTTCCCGGGGAGAAGGGAGCTTTTGGAAAATCTTTACTAACGGACATTATGACGCCGGCAATACAGTGCCATTAATGAGTGAACAGAAGGTAGGTTAGAAAAATAACGCCCTTCCACCAATTAGACCGATAGCATCTGTTCCTGGCTGTATACCGTTGTAGTGTTGATAAATTGGAATCTGGATCGAAGCTTCGAGCAGAAAATATCGGGATGGGATGTATTGAATGCCGGGAGAAAGAAAAAGGATATTGCCTCCAGTGTCTAGGAGAGTCTGGCTATTCACCTTATCCTTCGCTGTATGCATGCCGTTGAGTTCGAGATAGAGATTCCACTGACTGGTGGGATAGGTCTCATAGACAGCCGGAAATGCTCTGAACCCGAGCGCAAGGTTGTAGATGATGGCATTGCCAAATTTGTATCCCTCCGACGTTCCCTTGAACGTATACGACGCATCTCCATAAATGCCAAAGCGCTCGCCGATCCAAGCTCCAACTGTCCCGAGGGAATAATCAACCGTTCCCGTCCCTAAAGCCGGAGTACGATTCTTGCTCCCAGTTGGAAATTTGATATTCCCTTTCACAGTAACCCGAAATGTTTCTTGTAGCGCGTCAATTTGAACGACGAGATATTTTGCAAACAGGGAGATATCGCTCAGGCCAAACGAGTCATTTGTGCCTGCGATGGATCTTGCTTCCACTTGCACGAAGGGGGCCATCGTCCCCACAAGGAGATCGCTTGTGATGTTGTATGGTACAGCCACGGGGAAAGTCCATGCCGTCACTTCTCTCTGTAAAGGATCCCCGATAACAGTAGCATCTCGGTATAGCTTCGATTTCCTCACCCACACTGCTCGAGCCGTCACCGCTTTGCCTTCAAGTCCGAGAAGAATCGGAGTGTCCGTGTGGATCGGTGGGCCTTGAGAGAGGGCTTGCCCGGGCGCTGAGATCAGGCACGTTGCTAGTACCAGGATTCTGATTCTGGCAGACTTCATCATGTTGGAAAGAGTAGAGAAGTTTTGCCGTTGCCTCAGTCCACAGCGAAAGATTCTTTCTGCACCGGAGAGTGGAACTCGTCGAAGCCCCACCCTATGCGTGGGTCAAAGCGAGGGTGGGAAGATGCAGGCGAAAGCAGGGGTTCAGCGTGGGCTGAACCCCCTTCGTCGAACTTATTTGCAGCAGCAGATTTCCGGCGGGCTGCAGGCTGCACAACAACCGTTCTGTTCGCCTTGAGCGTCCGAAGTCTTCGTGGCGCCGAGTCCGAGCAGAAGAGCAATCAATGCTGCCAAGAGTCCTCTTTTCTTCAATTCATTCACCTCCTTTCATTCGGTTCAAAGGTGAGAGGGCTGAAAACTGCCTATGTGCCTGATCCTTTCCGGGTGGTTATTCACGTCTAATTTCTCTCGGGGTAAACCCAGAGTCTCTTACGGCCTGCCTTATCCTATCATCGGCGATCGACTTGCCTTCTTCGAGCGTGAGCAGCGCAGACCCGTCTTTGATGTTGATCTTGACACTATCGACTCCTTTTAGCTCACTGAGCTTTTTTTCTAACCCATATGCACAGAAAGCGCATGAGAGGCCATGAACTCTTACTCGGATCTTATCTTTCGCATGGAGAAAAAACGGTGCAGCAATGAGTAGGATGCTCGCCAGCAAAATGGTCCTACGGTTCATCGTTCCTCCTTTTCTCAGCCAATGGTGATAGAGCATTTTGTTGGCGGCCAGATAGCCATGACAGGGATTCGATAACGCCCTTGAGGTCAAGGCTCGCAAACTGTTTTCTCGTGAACTGGAGCCGTTCGGCGTCACTGCAATTCCCGGGGCAGGTCGCAAGTCTTTCGGACAGGACTTCCGCGAGGCGTTTTTTCAGTTGCTCTTCGAAGACAACGTAAATGGCCTTGTTGATTCCCTTCTCGATTGCTTTCAGCTGGACAAAAATATCTTGTACCAATCGGTCTTCTTCGATCATCTTCTCGACTCCTCGAATCTGGCCTTCAATGAAGCGCAATCGCTTCAGGATCGCTTTCTTCTCATTCTGTTCGAGCACAGTTGAACCTTCCCGGAGAGACTTACGCTTAAGATAAGGATGCCTAGGGGGTGTTTGTCAAGTGTTTCCTGCATTTATTTTCTTGCAGAGAAAGCGCCTTTAAGGAGTGCCAGGATCCAGCCCCGGTGTTTTGTGTATCGCTCCAGTAACATTCCAAGCACGACCCCATAAACAATGTGAGCAGTTAAACTCACTCCGAGAACCCCGATCCCATACTTCAATCCAAAGTAACCAGTATCCATAGCGATGACCATTGGTGGTGTTATCATCATTCCGAGTTCGATAATGAGTCCCCAGAGGAGACCTCCCCACCATCGAGTTCTTCCCATGAGCAAGGCATACGTCAAGCCAAAGCATGCACTCACCCAATAGTGGTAAAGTCCGCCTATAAAGTCCGAAAAGTCCGATGGGCCTGCTGCCATCTGATCGAGTATAAGAACACCAAACATTCTCGGCATGTTTCCCGGTAACCAGCCCTGCAGGAAACCTGGAAGGCGAATGAGATCCAGAGCGGCAGTCGAAACAGCACCTACCCAAATCCCAGTCCAAATTCGATTGGTCAACCGCGTAAGCTGAAGTCGATGTGCGAGAGCGGCCACAATGAGCAACAACAACAGCGAAGGGACGAGAACGTACTCCGTGAGCACCTCCATCGACGGCATGCCTGGAGTAAGCGCCACGACCAGAACATTTGGACCGAGGGCTGCAGGAATTAATGCGAGGCCCGTGAGGATCACTTCTTGAATCGATGCTTCGGGAGGTTGGACAGGAGGGAGTACAGTTTTTCGACGGATGAATCCTGCTGCAATGGTTGCGAGACCAAAAAGGACGAAAACAATGTCACTGTACGTTATGAGCATATCACAATCTCCTTACTCCGGGAAATGAAACAGGTGCACCTCATCTGTCGCCCC
>JBBIJH010000127.1:2123-7759 GCA_037446075.1 Ignavibacteriales bacterium | reverse complement strand
AAATGCTGTCTGCGATGTTCGCGCCAAATGGCATGAATCGCCTTGAGGAGTAACCGTCAACGCCGAATGGCTCTGACGTTACGGCCACCAAGCGAAATGACCTCTGCTCCGAAAGCGCGGTACCTACCTTCCTCGTGAGGGTAGTGCAAGGGGAAAACTACTACGTCGGCCTGCTTCCCGAGCGAATGAACAAGGTGCCGCAGGGCCGGAATGCACCAATCCGTTTCGTCCTTACTAAAGCCCGGTGTGATGATTCCTACTCTCATAGCCTTTCCTTGATCACATACGCGCGGTACGGAAGAATTTCTCCGGCCTTCTCCATTGCATAATGCTCCCGAATCCATTCCACGAGGTCGAACACTCTTGTGTTTCTCCATTGCGTTTCGACGTATGAGAAATCGGCCACGAATAATGTTTGCCCAGAGTGGAGGAGACTATTCAGACTCGTCGTGTCCTGATAGTATAGTTCTTTCGCATCCAAGCCCAAGTAATGTCTGATAGAGGGTGTTACGGCAAATGAAAGAACTTTCATGTCACTTGAGCAGTGTGCAGCTACCCACTGCGTCACTTGGAGTTCAACCGCCTTCCGCTGAACAAATTTCTGAACATGAAGATAGCCGAAAATCCACATCGACGCAAAAGTCACGGCAACCCAAGCCGTGAGACTTACCCTACCCGTGGGGACATTTCTGAGAGCAGCCACGAAGCCGATGCCCGCTGCTATTGCCAAAGGCGGAAAGTAGGATTCTGTGTACCTGAAATTTTGAAAAGGCGTCCCGATTAGAATCACATAGAACATCAGCAACCAGCCTCCGAGAAGAAGGACACCGTTCTTCGAGGGGAGCTTCATGAGTTGAACAATGCCCAGAACCACGGCAGGAAGAACCAACGGACCCAAGGAAGCCGGATGAACAACGGGAGCAAGATAGAAGAGAAAATTGGGCAAGAGATGAGATTGGCTTCCATTCGCAGTCACAAAACTTGAACGAAAGGCGTTCAAGGGATTCCACATCGCGAGGGCACTCTCACTGACCATTGTGGGACGGTCACCGAGTGCCAACAATACCTGTGGAAGTAGGAGGACAATTCCGATTCCGACTCCGATCATTATATGAGTCAGGCGAAGACCAGATCTTTCTCTCATAGAGAAAAAGATGTAAGCGCAAGTAGCTAACGCAAGGGTCGCATTTGGATTTCTCACAAGTATTGCCAGTCCCATGCTAAGGGCGAGCAAGGCTATGATTGCGAGTCTACCGGATTCTGAATATCGAACGGCGAGTAAGGCTGAAAGTGTCGCAAGACTCAAGCCGAGCGCATCAGCCATTACCACCAAGCTGGACCGAATCAAGGCGCCAGAGAAGATCGCCAACAGGCCAGCGAAGATACCAGCAAGGTCCTTGTCCCTCTCCGGCCAGTCAGCGTGGGCAAGCATTGCCAGCGTCAATAGGAACAGCAGGGGTGGGACGAACGATCCCGCCAGCATGCTGAGGACTTGGCCTGCAAGGGGAGAACTGCCGAGGAGAGTTAGAAACAGCGCAACCGCCGCCGGGTATCCGATGGGAGCAGCCTTTCCGGCCGGCCAGTAGTCTCTTCTGATCCCTTCCAAGTCCGGGAAGGTCTGTTGAATGAGCTTGGCGTTCTCGTAGTAGGCGAATGCGTCTTGGCCGTAGAGACCATCGAAGTCCGTGAGCAAGACTGCTGTAGTCCTCACTACTATGGCAAGCAAGAAGAGGGCGAGAAACTTACCAGATCTATTCCACTTTGTCATTGCTAAGTATCGGGTTAGAAAGAGCCAAGCAAAGCGGAGTACGAAGGCACCTTCAGCCTACAGACGCAGGTTTGGCAGCGCTCCAGACTAGCCTGTCGAACCGACGATCGCGTCGACAACATGGCTTTGCAGTTAACGAGATTGCGGATGGAACGCTCCCGGATATTTCCTACACTTGGTAGGAAGTAGCACGGAAGGAACTCCCCGGTGGAGGTTATCACCGCTGAGACCATCGGAGCATTGCAAGGGAGACGCGGATAAGATTCCCCATTCAAGAATGCCTCGAAGTAGTCTGCTATTTGCATCAAGCGACCGGGTGACTCTGAGAGGAAACCCGCCTCAAACAAATCAGCCCTTTCCACGGATAGTCTGTCGATGATGCGGCGAAGTTCCCGTACCTCATCTGCATTCAGCATTAGACTCCCAGAGTTATCCCAGGTGGTCCGCGACCGACCAAAGGCTTCTGAGAAGATATCTACGGCGAGGAACGAGACCCTGTCCACCTGCAGTCGAAGGCCAAGATTGACAAGTTCGGGAATCTCAAAGAAGTTCTTCCTTTGAAGAACGCTTCTTATGGAAACTGTTACCTTTGGGTTGACTTGTTTCAGGAGCGGTATTGCTTCTACTACTTTGCTGAATGAGTCAGCACCGCGTATCGCGTTTTGGACCTGGGCAGTAGCCCCATCGAGCGAAACAATCACCTCATCGATGAAGTCGGCAATTTGATGAATCCGGTGTTTCAACAAAATGCCGTTGGTCAGTAAGGTTTGCTTGATGGCGCCGCGCTGGAAAATCTCACATATCTTTGGAAGGTCCCTTCGGAGCAAGGGTTCGCCGCCAGAGTAAACAATTCTTTTGAGCCCAAACTCACATAACCCATCTGCCAGACCGGAGATCTCTTCCAGAGAAAGCTCGTTGGGCAAGCGGTCGCGGTAGGAACACATAACGCACCGAAGATTGCATCCTTCGGTGACGTATAAGATCACGATCGGAAGTGCGTGGATTCGATCTGAAAAGGTATTGAGGAGGGCCTTGAAATTCATCAGCTACGTTCGCCTCAGCTGGAGAAGAACATGGTCCCCTAAAGAGTTGAGAAAACGAAGGCGTCCGATCCGTCGGTCAAGATTTGAAAGGAGCCTCAGAAACCCACCGTTGTTAGCAGCCCGCGCGCTTGCCCAGGCCGGAGGAAGTACCACACCAAGACCTTCAAGTGCTTCGAGCTCAAAGTAAGGCCAGAAACGGCGACAAAGCTCTCGCACTGAAGGATATTGCACCCAAACCTTCCGCCCTCCCACGTTGGCTTTGAAGCCGCCCTTCCCCCAACGACGGAAGGCCGACCGGAATTTCCCTCTCCGAGCGAAAGCAGCTATCTCCAGCAAACAAAATCTGTTCAGGAAACAAGCAATCAAACGTGCTCCGGGGTGAAGCAAACGGGAGAGCGACCAAGCGAGGGCCGAAAGATCTTCCACGCAATTCAATCCACCAAAATTAGAAAGCGCGCCGTCAAAAAGCTTCTCATGGATATCCGCAATCTGCTCGTTTTCGAGAATTTGATAAGATATCCTGCCCCTGAGACCGGGGCGGTTGACTTTCTGTTGCAACTTTGAGATCATCCCCGGTGAACTGTCGACTGCATGGACATGGATACCTTGCTCCGCAAGAAACAGTGCATCAATGCCGGTACCTGCATTCAACTCGAGAATGGAATCTCCCGGCTTGAATACATTCAGACAAGCTTCCCACACTCGGTGTCGCATCTGGGATCCGATTGGATTCTGCCCGAAATCCTCATCGTATGTCTGCGCTATGGCATCAAAAGCGGCAACAGAACTGGAGAACACCATTGTGGTTTATATCCGACTTGTTATCTGCATTCCAAGCTTTGCGACTTTTGCCTTCGTGAACGTCTTTGCTATGTGATAAAAGCGCTTGGTGCCATTCCTCATGATTCGATGGAGTTGAACCTCGTTCACCAACCGCCGATTTGCGAACCAGTAAAAGGTGTCCGAGTATCTTCCCTTTAAGGAAAGCATTCGCTCGGTTCTGCGGCTCCACGGCTTTCTTTCAACGAGGCTAGTGCGCACGTCCTCGTAGAAGGGGGTGCCCTTGATTGGGTAAGCCACGGTCGTGAGGAATTCGTCCGCGTCGGCTAGGATCAAATGCCTGATCGTCTCCTCAATATCCGCGACTTCTTCGCCGGGATAGCCAAGCATCACAAACAAGCCGGTCCGGATCCCATACCTTTTTGCAAGGTTTGTCACGCTGCGGATTTGCTCGACTGTCACTCCTCGCTCCATTGCATCAAGGACACGCTGAGATCCACTCTCGGAACCGTACCAAATTCGAAAGCACCCAAGCTCTGCCAAGCACTTTATCACCTCCTCGTTGAGGCGGTCTGCACGCGAGATACACTCGAACGGAATCCGGAATCCTCGCGTCTTCATCTCCCTGTAAAAATCGAAGAACCACTTGTAATTGATCGTGAAGACGTCGTCGGCGAACCAGAGCATATCGGGATTGTAACGAGCTTGGAGCAGTTCGATTTCATCCACCACATTTTTCACCGACCTTCGGCGATGTGTCTCCCCAAAAACCGCTCGGCTACACCATCGACAATGATAGGGACAACCGCGCGCGCAGATGAGGGAAACGGAGCTCATCCCATGATGCTTTTTCCAAGTTTCCATGTACTTTTCGATCTCAACGACTTCACGGTCTGGGAAGGGCAGGGAATCAAGATCGTTGATCATCGTACGGTCTCCAGTTGCCACCACCGTGCCGACTTCGTCAATGTAAGTGATACCTGGTATTTTGCTGAGCTCCATCATCTGCTTTTCAGCCAGTCGAGGAAGGAGTTCTGCGAGCGTCCATTCTCCTTCACCGCGCACGACGACGTCGGCTCCGTGCCCGAGAAATTCCTCGGCATAATACCTCGGCTCAGGGCCACCCAGGATTACCATGCATCCCTGCCTCTTGCAGTACTGGACCATCTCGAGGATGTTCAGCTTTGTCATCAAATTGCAGTATAAACCCACCAGCTGAGGTCTGTTCGAATCGACGAAGTGGAAGAACGCCTCCTTCGATCTGAAGGTCGTGTCGAAGACCGCCACGTCGAATCCTCTTGATTTCAGATACGAGGAGAGATAGAGAATCCCCAAAGGCGGATAGGGTTTCATGATGTGCCGTTCCGACTCATCCTCGTTGAGAAAATACCCGTGCGTCAGCAGAATGTCCATTTAGATCGGCGTCACTTCCTCACTATGGTTTAGTACCTCATTCGTATCTCATTCGACCCATCCCACTCCTGGCGCCCGGACCGCGGAGGTGGCCAAACGTTCGAATAAATCCATGACCATGGAAATGACGAAGCCTAGGAAAAAACAGGCGGTGGCGGGGATGGGCGAAGACAGAAACACTGACAAAGAATCTGGGGTAGGGGTAACCGTAATACATCGGATATGCAGGATAGATCGGATACATTGGGTACCCAAAACTACCGTAGTAGTAATTGTTGATGATTACCCGTTTCGATGTGTCAGGCTGGTCATAACTTTGCTTCTCCTGACTCACGATGCTTCCTGTGCAAACTACGGAAAGGAAGCACAAACCGATAAGAACGCGTAAGAGTCTGGTGTTCATAATTCCTCCCTCCCTGCTTGTTCATTCCACTGTTATGACGCGAGATGGATTGAGAGCAAGATCGGAACCAGCTCTCCTGGAGCTACTTTCAACTTTTCTCAGAAGAATCTTCTGATATACAAGCGCAATGAAGTAGTACGGGATGAGCCCAATCCTCTTCAGAATTTTCTTCTTGATTTTCCAAGGCTTGAGGAGATTCCTTTTCTTCGTCAACGACGGCTATTACTCG
>JBBIJH010000127.1:0-2113 GCA_037446075.1 Ignavibacteriales bacterium | reverse complement strand
AAGGCTTGAGGAGAACCACCCGGATCATTCTCAGTCCCTGATGTAGACGGAATTCCTTGTGAACGAGTGTGTGAAGAACCCGATAGAAATCGGGCCTGTACTCCCCCGGAAACAGTAAAGCCAAATCTTCGCTATCGGTCCAATTCCTTTTCTCTCCCAGCCGATTCTTCACGCTTTCGTAGAACTTGGTTCCCGGAAGCGGGTAGGACACTGAGATCCCTATTTCGTCAGGCTGACAGGTCTTCACCATGCGGATCGTCTTCTGAATGTCTTCTTTCATCTCGCCCGGATATCCAAACTGAAGGAAAAAACCAACCTTGATTCCTTCCATGTGCAGTAGTTGCGACGCCCGAACAATCTGCTCTACCGTCGTTCCCTTCTCCATCGCATCGAGGATTCTTTGTGATCCGGATTCAGCTCCGACCCAGACGGTCTCGCATCCAGCCTTCTTCAGATTGCCGATCGTTCCATGCCTCAAGAGGAGATCAACTCTTGTTAAACATTTGAACGGGATTCGGGAGTCCATTCGCTCCACGCTTTCGCTGAACTCTTTCACCCAGCCCGGTTTCAGGCCGAAGATATCGTCGCAGAACCAGATATGGTCTGGATGATATATCTGTTTTAGCAGCCGCATCTCAGCGGCTACGTTTTCCGGACTGCGGGAGTGATAGACCTGGCCGTAAATTGGCTTCGCACACCAGTTGCAGTGATAAGGGCAGCCGCGCGTGGTGATCATATTCAGGGAAAAATATCCGTGACGTGATTTCCAAATTCGTCTGTACCTCTCCATCTCCACGAGATCCCATGCGGGGAATGGGAGAGCGTCCAGGTCTCGCAAGAACTCTCGCCTTCCGGTTGTCACAACGGTTCCTTGCGCATCTTGAAAAGCGATCCCGCGGATCTCATCAAATCGTTTGGCGCTCCGGCCCGCTACACGATCAACGAGGTCCAGCAGCGTCTGCTCACCCTCTCCAAGGATGATAAAATCTACGTTCGCCGTTAGGTAACGATCCACATGGTCGGTCGCGTCGCAGCTCCAAACGATTACTTTCGCTCCGCGAGCCTTTGACTCACGGGCCATCAGGAAGGCAGCCTTCCGCATCCGCTCCAGACACATTTTCGTCAAGTAATTGAAGTTATCGTCGTAGATCGCCACCACATCCGGCCGGTATCGCTCTAAGAGGGAGATGAATTCTTCTTCACCTCTGCTCAGCATACTATCGAAAAGGACGGGAGTGTAACCGGCTTGCCGAAGATAGCTCGCTGCGTAGAGCGTTGCGAGTGGGGGGTAGGGCATCATCGCCCGATACTCTTTCGGGTCATGACGGAGGTAGTACGATTGGCAGAGAAGGATTCGAAGTGGAGAAGAGCTCAAATTCTCTGGTCGATTCATCTAATAGAGTCTCGGGGACGGTTAATTGGTTCTTCGCGCAGCGTTATAAACGCCGAAGGGCGACAGATGTTTCTTACTTACGCTGACCGTTCGACTGACATGATATTATTCTTTGAGAAAATTCGGCTTCGCCATCGAGTGAAGGCGACCCCTTGCGACAGTCAACTTGAATTTCTGAGATAATGGTTTCGATATCTTCCTTTCACGAAGGGTGGGATTCGGGGCGAAGATGAGAGGACGAGAACGACGGCCGAACTTGCAAACTTCACTTGAGGGCCCGTCCCCGGAGGCACCAAATCAAGGTAGCCGGCTAACAGTATTACGAGAAGTGTTCTTCGAAGATTGTGGCTAAGAAACCTCATAAGTTGCCTCTTCAAGCGAGCCATCTTGAATATCCGACCGCACTTCGGGAATTCCAAAATTCCTCAATCTCAAGGCGTAGGCTTCCAATATCTTTTTCTCAAAGTTTCCACCCTGTGCTCTTGATTCATATGGACGGCAGCGGAACATTTTGTCACGTTCCTCAGGCGCAAGCTCCGGGTATCGTCTTTTCCAGACTTTCAGCATGAGCTTCATGAGGGCGTGATCCAATCTGTCGGCCCACCTTCCACGAAACGGAAGCTCGAGCAATTGCCTGATAATGCTCTTCGCTACATCGTCCTTCCTCCATTTGTTATGGTGGAACACTAAATTTGGATAGAAGTCTTTGATCCATCTGTT
>JBBIJH010000126.1:0-7882 GCA_037446075.1 Ignavibacteriales bacterium | reverse complement strand
CGTCGGACTGTCACGTCCCTCTCTTCAACGCGCATCACTCATCTCCTTGTCAGACGATGGTTGATTGGTTGCCGGGTACCTGTTCCCTTTCCCACGCAGTCGCCTCGATCATCCGGCGCTTGTGGTGCGCTTTCAGGAAGAGGAGAAATCCCCCAGCGAGAAGGAGCCCGACCGCTGCGCCGGTGGCCGCGTGATAGGGGTAGTTCGGCCCCACAATTAGCTCCCCTTGCATAAAGGGGTGAAGATACCCGCAGGTGTGCGAGCATCGATAGCGAAACTTTCCCACCTTGTCGGCAACAAAAACGACCTCCTCAACCCTGCGATAATGTTCTGTCGCTCCCTCGTCTCGAAGTCTGAAAGTTTTCTCAAGAGGATAGACCTCTGCATCTATCCCGTGTCCCTCTAGGTAGAACCCATGAACTACGTCAATGGAGGAAAGACGGATGCTCACAGTGTCGCCGAGATTGACTGCAATTGTTGCCGGGTCGTAGGCATACTTCCGCGCACGAATGTCGAATTTCCTCCTCTGCGGCTCTCGGCTGCCGTGCCCGAGCACTACCGCCATGCCTGCACCGACAGCAACAACAAGAACTGCAAGAACAAGGCGGATTGTCGATGATCTTGGCATCTCCCCGCCTCCCCCTGGTTCTGGATCCTACCGTCTTATCTCAAAGTTCGCCGTTACCGTTCCCGTTGCGGGCACTTCCACTGAGACTGCTTGTCCCTTCAGCTTCTCGTGCCAGATTTTCAACGTGTACTTGCCGGCGGGAACCCCCTTGATCTCGTAGCTCCCGTCCTTGGCACTTACGGCAAAGTAGGGATTCTGCAGGACCACAACGTATGCTTCCATATCAGGATGAACGTTACAGAGCATTACTGCAACACATCCCAGGTTCTTGAATGTGAAGGATCGGGTTTGGCCTTTTGGCCAAGTCCCGAGATTGAACTTCTCAGCGCATTTGTCTGGTGTGAAGACATTGTGGAGAACGTCATCGCTGTTCAAGAACTTTACTGTGGTACCGGCAACGATCGGCAGGACGTGAGGAATAAACATGAGATTCTTCTGATCGATAGTTGCAGGATCTTTTGGCGGGTCAAACTTTTTGTCCTCAATGCTCTCAATGTAGATGACAGCGTTGGCACTGTTCTTTGCGCCGACAGCTTTCACCTTCCCCGTGATGTCACCACCAATGATAACGTTTGCGCCTAAGAGGAAGAGAAGTAAAGACCTTGAGAGTACACTTTTCATATCTGCTCCTTTCTCTGTCAGAGAAGTTGATACCTCAATAAGGCCTCGGACAGTCGATGTGGCTACAAGCCAAAATTGATTTGAACGCCGAAGGTGTCGTTCTTCTTATTTTCTTCATCTAGGAACTTCTTGAACTCAAACACTAACTTCACGTTCGCCCTCGCCATGACAGTCACACCAGGGATGATCGCATTTACCGGTTTGACCGCATCCTTCTCTGTATCTTTATCTTCCCACTCATACCGTACGATACCAATCAACCATGGGTAAAAGACATAGTTTCCCTGTAAGTAGTATGCCAAAGATTTTCGGTCAGGGGTACTCGGAATTTCAGAGCTCATATACATCAGTGCACCATTTGCAATAAAGCGATCTCGCCAGAAATCCACGTCACCCCCAAGTACAGTGAAATCTTCATCGGCTACACCGACCTTTGAAGCAGTGCCCTTGTAGAAAAATCCTCCAATCGTTAGAGAGTTATCGATGTAGAACTGAGAGGTTTGGCTTTCTCCTCCCTCGGTTCCGCCAATTTCACCAAGTCCCTCGACCTTGTAAGTCACCTTGCCATAAAAGTCTTTTTGCGGGTTTATATCAGTCAAGCCCTGCCCATTGACGATGCCGAACCGGTATGTGAAACCACCCCGGCCCTTGGCACCATTGCCAGCGCCCCAAAGCTCGAGTCCGTAATGGTCGTCACGAAACCTCCACCCATTACGGCTTCGAAAGCTGGCAATGTTGTAGTGATTCCGCGTCAGTCGTAGGTGTGTCGGGGATGGGTCAGCGTGTACCGCACCGGCTCTGATATGCAAGCCTGGAGTCCAATCGTACTGCAGCGCAAAGGGAAAAGCAATCTCGGTCTCATTATCCTCATTCTCAATTTCTACCTCTCCAAAGAACGAGAAGTCCTCGCCGATCGTCCCACCATAAAGAAGCTCAAACTCATGGGGTATCTCGAATCCCCATTTCACATCGCCGAGAGCCGAATAGTTAATACGCCCAACTCCCCAAACGGATAGAGGTGTTGTACCGGGAATATCACTCGGCCAAATTGCATCGGGCCACACCCTCTTATAACTTTCTGAACCGAGGCTTACAGGGTCCTCTTTTCTCATTTCCGGGTCCTGACCGGCAGGGTAGCGATATCCGTTATTCTTGAAGGCCTTTCCAAAGCCATTGAGCATCGGGGCGGCGTAGTGACAGGTGCTGCAACTTGTCTTGTACTTACGACTGAATGCGGGAATAGCGGAGGCGTCGGGTGTGAGCGTAACCGCCACGAATCCCGCACTCAGCAGAGCGACGATAACTTTTTTCATATGTCCTCCTGAGATTTCTTAGAAGTTAGACAACACATTGAAAAGAAGACCCCTTTGATAACTTCGAGTACAAGCTTTCCCGTTTGTGCAGTGCATACAATCTCTCCTTTTATATTCGATTGATAACTGATCGCTTTGATCTTCGAAACAGTCCGCGACATGAACGAGCGTTAAGACGCAAACATCTCCGCACCGCCTCTCGGAGCTTGTTCAGTTCCAGCGGCTTCAAGAAGAAGTAGTCTGCACCGAAGGCCTTCAGATCCTTCTCGCTGATCAAGTCTGGATAGCCTGTGATGACGATTACAGGAAGCCGGGGTCGGATTGCTTTTGCCTCCATGAAGAGGGTGACTCCCGACTGATGCCTGAGTCTTATATCTGTGATTAATAAGTCGATCTCGGAACCCCTAATCTTCTCCACTGCTTCTTCCGCGCTTGTAGCCGCGATCATATCGCAGTGCTCTCTCCTGAGAAAGTCGTCGAAGGCAGAGAGGATGTTCGGATCATCGTCCACGACTAACACTGTTCGGCGCTGCGGCATAGAGTCCCCGGCTGGTCTGTGAAGCTGTAGTTCAAGCCTTGTGCCAACCGGACACGGACGGAAATGCCCAATACGAACGATAATCGGGGAACTCTGAGCCCGACAGACTGGCGAGAAACAGAAAGTGCCAAGAAGGCCTTGTCAGAGCGCAAAACGTCTCTTGGCACTCGATACTATGAAGAAAGGGATGGAGGCAGCTACGTCAAGGTGTTGTCCGGACACCTCGAAAAGGTTGAGAGGAAATCTTGAATTTCTTCATCAACCGCTGGAAATTCTGGCGTGTCATCTTGGAAGATTTTGCCGCCGCCGTCACATTTCCTCGGTGCTTTCTCAGCTGTTCGACCACGAACTGCTCCTCAAAAAGCTTGAGAATGTGGCTCCGGGATTTTCGAAATGAAGGGCTGATGATGGGCAGCCACTGTGAGCTATCTTCCTGTGACGTGAACATATCGCGGAGGGTTTCTGGTAAAATTACTTCCCCCTGTGTCAGCATCACCGCCCGCTCGATGAGATTTTCTAACTCGCGCACGTTCCCGGGATAGGAGTATGACTGCAAGAGCAGCAGTGCCTCGTCTGAGAATCCACGGATTGACCTCTTCAGTTGGCCGCAGTATTTAGCCAAGAAGTAATCAGCAAGCAGCGGGACATCTCCGAGTCGATCCCGCAAAGGCGGGAGATGGACAGCAACAACTTTGAGACGGAAAAACAAATCTTCCCTGAAAGCTCCTTTCCTCACTTCGTTTTCGATATCTTTGTTCGTTGCAGCGATGAATCGCGCATGGACCTTCATCGGTATATTCCCGCCGAGTCGTTCAAACTCTCGCTCCTGAAGTACGCGGAGGAGTTTCTGCTGTAAGTTTGGTGAAAGATTTCCAATCTCGTCCAGAAAGATCGTCCCATTACGCGCTAGCTCGAATTTTCCAATCTTGCGCTGCACGGCACCTGTGAATGCGCCCCTTTCGTGTCCAAAAAGTTCTGACTCGAGCAACGTCTCAGGCAACACCGTGCAATCGATCGGGATGAAAGGCTCTTGGAAGTTGGAACTATTCGAATGAATAGCTCTTGCCACAAGCTCTTTGCCTGTGCCGCTTTCGCCAACGATGAGGATCGACGTATGATTCGGCGTCGTTGATATGGAGCCGATGAGTTTGTAAATCTCCTGCATCTGCGGGCTGTTTCCAATCAGCTCGTATCGATCGACAAAGTCTGCTTTGAATGGGACATGATTGGAAGTAGGAACCGCCCGAGAGAGAACACTCGACACGGCTCTTCGGGTGACTTCGCGGATCTTTCCAACATCAAGCGGCTTCGTGAGATATTCGAAGGCCCCAAGCTTCATCGCTTTTACTGCCGTCTGCATCGTACCATAGCCCGTGATGATGATGACTGGCACGGAATGATTTTGCTGTTTGATTTGTCTCAGCGCTTCAAGCCCATCGAGCTTCGGCATCGTGATGTCCATGAAGACGATGTCTGGATGCTCGCTTGAGATCATTCGGAGGGCTTCTTCTCCATCTCGAGCGAGAATACTCTTCAGGCCAATCCTTTTGAACACCTCTTTGAACGCGTAGAGGATCCTCTCGTCGTCATCCACGAGCAAAACCTTCATTCTAGCCATTGGAACCTCTCTTGTCGAATAACGGAAGATAAATCCGGAAGGTCGTCCCGACCCCTTTCTTGCTCTTCACCGCCACAACTCCGCCGTGAGCATTGATTGTTCGCTTCACCAGCGGGAGTCCTAAGCCTGTCCCGTCAGTCTTTGTCGTAAAGAATGGATCAAAGATCCGACGGAGGTGCTTGCGGTCAATGCCCGATCCTGTATCCGTCACTTCAATAAGGGCACATTCTGTCCCTCTGCGCAAGATGATCTCACTGCCGATCGAGTGGACATTCTCTGCCGGCTGGACTTCAACGGGAGCATAGTCGCGGAGTGTGGTTCGAAGTCGGATTCTCTTCGTGACGACCCGTATCGCTCGCCGGCGCGCTGCTCCATCCCCGGCCTCAATAGCCTGCGCGGCATTTAGAAGAACGTTTATGAACGCTTCTTTCAATCCTGAAGGATCGACGAATACTTCCGGCAACGTTGGGTCGAGCACCTTCGTCACGGTGATCTTCCGTTTCTTTATCTGAGGGTGGGCAAAGATGAGCGTATCATTAAGGAGCTTGTTAAGAGATTCCGGCCGTAACTCCATGGACTTCGGGCGGGCAAAGTTCAAAAGCTCAGTTACAATCCCTTCCATGTGTTCGATAGAATTAAGAGCGACAGCGAGAGACTTCTTGTCGGAGAGACCCAGGCGTTGCGATTCCGTCTGCAGCTGGAGAATCATCTTCACAGAAGTCAGTGAGTTTCGGAACTCATGAGCGATGATCGATGCCATTTCGCCAGCCGCCATGAGTTTCTCTGTTTGGATGAGGTGTTCCTCAAACCGCTTTCGCTTTGTCACGTCCGTGATGATTTCGATGAGGGAACCGATCTGCCCATCCTCCTTCAAAGGAATCGTGATGTGCTCGAAGTACTTTTCCTCCCGACCCTTTGCAAGGCATCGATCCACATGGGTTTCGATCTGTTGGGTTTCCAAAGCCCGCTTCGCCAGACATTTTTCACAAAAGCCGCCCTGGATGAAGACTTCACAACAATTTCTACCACGAACATCCTCAAAACGATACCCGGTGATCGATTCGAACGCTGCGCTGGCAGAGCGAATACAGAGGTCACCATCGAGAACGACGAAAGCACTCGGAATATTGTCTAGAATCGCCTGGAGTTTGTTCTTTTCTTCAGACAACTCCCGTGTTCTTTCCTTCACCATCAGCTCAAGTTGTCGGCGGTGCATTTGAATTTCATTCTCGTGCTTCTCGAGCGATTCCGCCATTGCGTTGAACTGCTCTGCAAGCTGCTCGATCTCGTCCTTCGTCTCGATCCGAAGTCGATGGCTGTACTTTCCCTTTGAAATGATTCCCGCACCCTCTTGCAATTTCCGGATAGGGCCTGCCAGCTGGCCCGTCGCGAGGAAGCCCAGACCGATAGAACCGAAAAGAAACAGAAGCATCATCCCAAGATAGAACAATGCAAATGACTTCACTGGCTGGAGAATGATGCTTTGAGGAACTGCCTCATAGATGAAATAAGAGTGGCTCAGACCAGACCGATGGTCGAAGAGAGGTGCAAAGGAGATCATCTCATCAATTCCACCGGAAAGTGTGGTCGTTTTGCCTGAGACGATTTCCTGTGCCACTTCAGAGGGGTATTCGCTCCAGAGATTCTCGTCCTCGCGCGAGGCGAGGAGTTTGTTCCAATCTTTCTTTTTCTCCGAGTGGTAGAGGAAATATCCTTCCTCGTTCACGAGGACAACTTTTCCCTGCACCTCGAGATGGCGTTCGCCCTCGACGATCTTGAACAGCTCCCTCGCAAAGATATTCGTGATCAGAATCCCAAGCTCATTTCCATCCTTGATGACGGGAAGCGCATAGCTTACGACAGGGATGAGGATCCCTTTTGAATCGATAAGCTCAGCAGGACTGAACGCGACTTGGCCAAGTTTCAAGCTGGATACAAGAAACCGATAGTACGGCTCCTTGCTGTCTCGTAACAGCTCTCTCGGGAGAACCCTGGAACCCTCCCGTGAGGTCTCGACTCGGAAAAGCTCTTCCCCATCATGCCAGACGAATCGAATCTGGCAGTAGATTCTCCGACTCTCAGAGAATGTCAATAACTCCTTCTCGACGTCTGCGAGTCGCCGGGCGTATTGAGGACGACGATGCTCATAGGCTTCGAGAAACTCGCGGAACAAATACGAGTCACGAATATACCAGAGATCAGCTTCAGCGTTGGAGAGAAAGTTTGCAGCTTTTTCCTTGATCGTGAGGACATCGTGCCTGAGGTTTTCGACTGCAACTTCTTCCAGTGCTCGGGCGTTCGAGATGACACTGTAAACGCCCACAAGAAGGAGAGGGATAATGGACAATGAGGTAAATGCGATGATGAGCTTTGTCCGGATGCTCAGCCATCGGAAGAGTTTGTTGGGGTTGAGGCGCATCCTAAGTTCCTAAATGGCAATTCAATTCTGACCTCGGGATCGCCTTTTCCATGCGGGCGGGGAAAACCCGCTGAGCTTTGAGGCATCTCATCCCCCAGCAGCCCAATGTCTGTGGCCACGCCTGATCGACCATGCTGTATCCCTACTGCAGTGGCGGGAACGTCCCAGTGTTGCGATTTTCAACATCTGTGCCAGAAGCGAGAAATAAGGAGACTTCAGGATTTCGTTCACATGGGTTACATTTCGAGGGTCAGCAAGAGGGCGGCACGCCCCTGCTCTCAAGACTGAGAATTCAGGGCGTCAAGCTATCGAATTTGAGACACGGCGTGTTTGGAAAGCGGATACCGTATGGCACACGGATTTGGCTACTGCGAATGGTTTCTATCATACTGTCGAATCTTTTCTCTGATCGATGCCTCGGAGCTGTTGAAAATTTCTTGTATACGAGGATCGTGGAAGTTGAGCGTTCTTGATTCAAAGCTCACCTTCTCGATCCGATCAAAAAGCATGAGCCGGGCGTTTTCGATGTCTCTCCCGTAGATGTGATACGAATCGGCGTGCCAGTTCATCCGGCCAAGCTGAACTCTCCTACTCGTCTTCTTTGCTACCCCTGCAGCTATAATGTCCTTATTAAAGTGTATGAAGCCGAACATGTTCATGAAGCTCGCTCCCCACGCATCGTTGCTCCTAAATCTGACGTTGCAGTTAAGCCACCAGACGCCTTCTTCATCTTCCATAATTCTGT
>JBBIJH010000125.1:0-7919 GCA_037446075.1 Ignavibacteriales bacterium | reverse complement strand
CCGGTGTGGAGATGGGAAAGGGAACAGACGCGCTCTATTCCCTTTCTTGTCCTGTGAATCGATGATCAGCAGGTAGGTTGTTGCTTCCGAGTTGAACGTAGGGAGAATTTTGAAAACATGCAAACCGTGCCAAGCTAAGGATGCCCGTTGACTACCCCTCAGGAGAAGACTTCTCTTGCCTTTGTTGAAGATGCGGTGGCGTAAATCCTCGGTAGATATCATACCGAGGATCATAGAGAACCAGGTTCATGGAACTATCGCGAAGGGTGCCACCGGAGGGATACAGATAGAATTCTGAAATCGTCTCCGTCGGCTCCGTCGCCGGTCGTCCCTCTTTACTGTAGAAGCGAAGGACATAATACCCGAGCTCGAACCGTGCTGTTTGAATCTGCAAGAGAATATTTTCGTGACTGAAAATGTAAGGATCGTCCGCCACGGGCTGCATCTCCGCTTGGATTCCCACCTACTCGATGCCCTCAATCGGTCCGGGTCTTACGAGGACGAGGATGGCGGATTGGGGGACGATGAGGTACTTCTTTGCCTCATACTCGATCTCGATCGCCGAGTCCCGAAGGAAGATCGCGTAGTCGCCCTCTTCTGCTTGAAGTGGGATGTACTTCACTGGCTCGCGCGGCGTCGTAGACCAAGGTTCCTGATCCAGGTAGCTCGGATTCGCGATGGGATATCCGGGGCCCACTTGAACAATGTAACCGCCGCGTACTTTCTCCTTCTCCTTCACACTCGGAGGTAAGTATAGTCCGTGCTCGGTCCGATCCGTGTCCTCCTCAGGAGCGATGAGGACTTTGTCACCGACGACGATGATTTTCTTTTTTGTTCGGATCGCCATAAATTTAATTATTCAATCTCCTTCTGATCATAATATATGAAAAAAGTCCCTCGAAGCAAAACCACTACAGCTCCTCGGCACGTGCTTTCTGTTCCGTCCCTTTTGTTTTCAGCAGATAGAGCAGCGCAATGCCAATCCCGAGTGTGAACAGGCCACAGGCGAGATTGACGAGCCGGTCGGAGAGAGGGGAAGGGTAGAAAAACAGGAGAACGAGAACTCCGCCAATGATCGTAGCAATGAAGCCGATGAGCCGATATGCAGAAAAACCACTGGGATCAAAGCTTCTCAGTTCTGCATACGCTGGCGTTTCGAGGTCACGGCGCAGTGACTGGATCCTGCCCTCATGGTCTGAGTCTCGATCCTTGAATCGCGAGGAGAGAAAGAACATCATCGTGCTGATCGCAGCTCCCGTTAACACAAGGATCTCATATCGATTCGGATGCTCTCTTCCAATGATGGCCAGGAGGATTAGTTCTGCAGCCAGACCGAAGGCTGAGGAGGCAATGGCTGTCCACCACGGGGTACGGGTATAGACAAGGCCGAGCATCACCGGAACCATCAGAGGCGGGCCGAAAAGTCCATAGAAGTAGAGTGCAAATTCGAACGCCCCGCCGAACCGCGGAATGTACAGTGCGACACCAATGCCGAGGAAACCCATAACGATGATGATCAATTTTGCCGCAAGCACTTGAGCTTGGTCGCTCGGCCCTTGTGCTGAAAACCGTTTCTTCAGCCTCACATAGATCTCTTTTGTGAGCACGGCGGCAAGCCAGTTAAAGGTGTCGTTCGCCTGTCCCATCGTCGCAGCGAAGATTGCGGAGACAACGATCCCGATGAGGCCATGGGGTAAGATCAGCATCGCGAGACTTACGAACGAAGCCTCCGTTGGGTCAGCAAACTGAGGCCAGAGTTCACCAATGTTCGGAAAGAGTTGACGTGAGACCATCACGGGCAGAATCCAGAGAAGCGGGCCAAGTAGGCTGAGCATGCTGCAGAGGAATGCCATCTTTCTTGTGTCCCTTTCGTCGGGCACGCTGTAATAACGCTGGCCGATTTGCCACCCCACGTTGTACCCGAGAAGTACATTCAGGAAGTAGGCTGCGAAAAAGAGCGGACCTCGCGCAGCTTGAGTGAACGAGAAATAACCTTCGGGAGATCCGCTGATGAATTTCTCTATGCCGACCACGATACTTCCCTCACCAAGGAACAGGAGGGAGAGAGGGAAGACGGCAAGCATCATGATCAGGGTGACAAGAAACTGGATCACATCCGAGATGATCGCTGCCCAGAACCCGCCGAAGACGGTGTAAATTGTCATCACGATGCCGACGAGAACCATCGTGAGCTGGAAACCCGTGAGTTCCATTCCAAGCAGAGAGAAGACGAGCGTGTTAAGGCCCAAAGCGGTTGAGATAAAGATACAGAGTGTGTACGTCCCCATCCCAAGTCCGATAATGCCGGGAACAACTGAGAGAAGCGTGTAATAGTATGTCGTGCTCGGCGAGTAACGGCGCGTGAGGATTTCCATGGGGGATGTAATCCGGCTGCGGCGCCAGCGGACACCGTAGACGAAAAAGCCAAGCCAGTATGCCCAGAAGGCTGAAGTAAAGAGAAGGATCGCCGCGAAGCCATTCTTGTATGTAAAGCCCGCCGCGGCAACGAACATGAACGCAGAGAACCCCGAGACAAAGTTTGAAAGCCCGGCCATCAGCCAAGGAACCTTCCCCCCTGCCTTGAAGTAATCCTCCGTTTTCTTTACATAGCGCGAGAGATATGCACCTGTCGCCAAGATTATCACCATATAGAGAGCGACAAACGAGTAGTCGATCGCGTTGAGAGTTTTCATTCGGATACGGGATGTCTGAGATGCGTGATGAGCGAGCGTCAATTCTCGTTTAGGCGAATACTATGCCGAGGTAGTCGACCCCGGTATCCGCCACATGTAGTTGGGGTCGATGGAAGGCTCGTCATCAATGTGTTTTTCCATCAGGTCAATCTTTTTCTTGAGAAGTGCACCGAAGTTCTCCCCATAGATGTGAGGGGTTTCGCCCGTGGTGGAGACGGGCATAAATTCGATGGCGCTCTCTTCCCACAACGCGAGGAGTGCTCGTGCGTTTCCAAGCTCGTTTAATACCATGTCCCGTGCGGCACAACGATACTTTCTTTTTTCGGCAGCGGATTTTGATTTAAGATACCCATGGACAGACTCGATCCAGGCGACAACGTTCCTCATTGTCCCACAGTAACACAATACAGCGCGCATTCTCAGATGTAGATCATAGAAAACATCCCGTGCTTTGCTCTTTGACTCCAATAATGGCAGGAGCTTTGAGGTCTTTCGGACTGCATTTCTCAGGGGCGGCAGGACAGATCTATCGATGGTGTTTTTCTTCTGGCCAGCCTCCTTCACCGTCAAGAAGTTCCACAGCATGTCGTTGTTTAAGTCAATACGGGTCGGGTTGTTAAACGTTGCGATGAGAAACTTCTCATAGTACGCACGATCCTTCTCCGGAATGGCATCGATATTTGGAACGAACGGTCTGACCCAGAGCCGAAACCAGGGAAAGGCAAACGTGCTGTATGGGATTCCCGACGGGTAGTGACGAACGGCAGAATCTGATAGCTTCCAGATGTCCATGAGAGCTCCGACGTACCTCGACCCCACCCATCGATCGGCAATCCGCCTGATCGTCTTGTCGATAGAGATCTTTACATCGAACTGGAATGCACGTAAGACCTCGCCGTTAATGTCATATGGAGCCAGCGAGCGCGGTGAAGTGTTTGCCAAGACCCAGCGTTTTCCTTCAGAGACCGCCCTTGAGAGTCGCTCATAGACAAGCCACGGATACGGAACGCCCAGGACATTGTTGTTCGTGAGATCCAACTTGATGTGATGGAGCGCACCAGTATTTTGGAATAGGCTCTTCTCCTTTTGGTCGAGGGCTGCCTCAGCCGCGCCGAACGAACCGATGTCCATTCCGTCCCGGAGGCCGGGAATGATGTACTTCTTCTCGGCGTGAAAAGAAGATAGATCTAAGATAAAGCGGAATCCCGGGTTTACCTTCTTTGCTTCGTCATGGATTAGGTAGAAGTAGTTCAGCGCATTCTCCGCTGCCTTCCGGGCAATTTCATCCTCCCTTTTCCACTCGCGGATGAGGTATGGACCACCATTTCGACCTGCGTACAGCGAGGTAACAAACTCAAATCCCGCCCCGCTGTCGTTGCTCCAGAGATGAATGAATCCAATCTCGGGGATCTCCCTCATGATCTTGTGAATGAGTTCCCGATAGTGGGATTGCACTACCGGGTGGGTAAGCGTGAGTGTATACCGCGGACGGAAGCTTTCTCGAGGATGATCCACTCGGGCGCCTCGAAGAAAACCATAGCGTCTCCAGAATTCTTCAGGCATCGAGCGAGGAGAATTGATGTGCAGCCCAGGAATCAAGCCGTACTTGATCGCCAGCTTTGCATTCTCTTTCAGGAACCGCAGATTTGCTTTTAGATACCGTGGCGGATAGTAGCCTCGGATCAGTTTACTGTCTACAAACTGGTCGAGGTCTGGACTATAATCATAGAACCAGGAATAGACGTCTCCCGGCGGCCCGGACTCAAACGCCCGATCAACCCCTAAGCCGTTGATCGGGAGGTGGGAGAATCCTTGTCGCGCAAGCTGCCTGACGAAATCCTCCCGATCAAAGTGCCGAGCCTTCCTGCAGCTCCCAACAAAGCAATCGTTCGGGAAGTCGGCAAAGTTCCGCAACCAGAAGAATGTTGGTTTCAAGGACTTCCCCCTTGCAAACTCCGATGTGTTCTGATCGAGCCAGTCATCTTTGATCTTGCAGAAGAGGGGATAGAGAAAGTGAGGGTGAGAAGCAACGAGGCTACCACTGCCGTCCTGGTTTAGCCGGAATCGGCTCCACATCTTCGTCGGGGAAGATACCAGCAATTGTCGAGAGAATCGAAAGAATCCCTCGTCGGCAATGGAGACTGTGAGCGTTCCGTTCGTCGGTAGTTGTGGAGGAACTTGCACGGGAATGACTTCAGCGTTCGGGGCGAGTTGCTGTGCGATCGCTTCAGCCACTGTCTGGTTCACACGTCTTCCCTTCAACGGGTAAGCGATCCACCGTGTGTTTCTGAAGGTGTCTTTCAGGTTTTTTCCCATAGACTTCGGATCCTTTTCACCTCCGGGCAAAAGCGTTTCTTCTATCGAAGCTCGTCCGGGTGGTTCTTGATCTTTACAATCGCATCAAGGATGAGTTCGAGCTTCGATTCGTCGAGCAGTAATAGCTGGTGAGGCAATGTGATTTGTTCCTCTGAACAGAAGTGGTCGGAATTTGGAAGGTCCACGCGTTCGTAGTCCGGCCAGGGCTTGGTGGCGGGGTGCAACCATCGACTCAGCTCTTCTTTCCTGAAGGCGGGTTGTTTGTACAGGGGCATTTGATATCCGACGTCGCATGGCACGCCTTCCGCCCTTAGAGCCTCGACAAAACGATCCCTGGGAACTCCACCGAACTGTTCCCGAGCATATCGAATCACGAAAAAGTAGTAGCCACGCTGTGTGATCCGATCATCTTTCCTCAGAGGCTTGACGCCTCCGATTGTGTAGAGTTTCTCGGCGAGGAATTGCCCGTGTTCGTGCTTGGCTCGAGCTTCCTTCTCCTTGAAGCGCTCAAGCTGGACGTGAAGCAGTGCCCCCTGGAGTTCACTCAGCCGATAGTTCGACGCCAAAACATAGTGAGCATAGCCAGGCTCTCCGATTTTCCGTCCGATGTTATGATAGAGTCGGACACGCTCGGCAAGGTCGTTCCTGTTCGTCACTACGATACCACCTTCGCCGGCTGTGAACGCTTTTGATTCTTGAAAGGAGAAAGTCCCGATATCACCGATCGCTCCGACTTTTCTGCCCTTCCATTCTGTTCCCTGAGCGTGAGCACAATCTTCAATCAGAAACAGTCCATACCTCTTGACTATCGGAAGAATGCGGTCAAAATCGACGGGGTAGCCAGCGTAATGGACTGTGAGGACGGCTTTTGTCCTGGGGGTGATCGCGGCTTCAATTCCATCCGGATCCATCGTTGCTGTCTCGGGGTTGATGTCGACAAAAACTGGGATAGCCCCGACGGAAGTGACAATCGCACTTGCAGAAGCGATGAAGGTCACCGCAGGTACCAAGACCTCATCTCCTGATTTCACTCCACAGGCTAAGAGTGCCAACTCAATGGCAACAGTCCCATTGCTCACAGCGATGCCATACCGTGCTTCATGATATTCTGCAAAGGCGCGCTCGAAGCTCTCCACCTCTTTGCCGGAAAGGCGACACCAGCGCCTGCTCCTCAGCGTGGTTAGAACTGCAGCTTCATCAGCCGAATCGACCTCGGGCCAATCGGGTGGTTTCAAGGCCGCTGCAGCCTTCGGCCCACCGTTGATGGCTAAGCTCGGCATAGGAGGGGGCGAAATCTCCTTGGCGTCAAAATGTTTTCTCAGCGGACATGGGGTCTCTATGATGATGCTGTCTTAGAATGGGGAGTAGAGTATCCCAGAGACGATTCTGTAACCTCGGACTGATTCCCAGATGAACGGCCCAATCGACTTCATATCCGCCTTCAAGAAAAGCGGCTTCCGGCGGAAGGTACAGTTGCCACCCATTTGCGTACCCAACCGTCCAGGGTTGCACTACCCCCATCGTCTGGAGATGCCGCCGAAGCTCCATCGCAGTTTCAGCAAAGACTTCTCCGGGTTGACTCACAATCAACAGCCCCGGCTCTTCGGCAGCGAGTACCATGAATTCCATCCAGCGCTTGCCATCGGGATTCGGTGATTCAGGCCGCTCAATGACGTGATGCGGAACCTCTCCGCTCAATCCGTACAACCGCTCGTCAGGCTGCCGAGAGCCGTCGATGCGAATCTGCTGAGCCCAGAGCTGGCGCACATCTGCTTGGGTCTTTACAGTTTTTGTAACGTGGAGAATTTCCTCAGCCACAGCGAGGCCAAGGTCTCGCGCTTCCTGAAACGTTCCGCCACCACGGTCGCCAATATTCCAAGGAGAATTCGCGCTTAGAGCGCCATAGTACGTTTTTCCTTTCATCGTGCCGATTGCAATGCCAGATCGCAGACGCTGGCGGACCTGCTCTGTGAGTGGATTCACATCGCCGCTGCCTCCCTGAGTGACGACGCAAACAGACTGAGGCCCGAGTTCTTTCTCCACGGCTGAAGAAGTCACTCCCGGCCAGTCTGCTGAAACCAGAAGATTGTCGTAGCCTAGAACGACAGCATGGCATCCGAAGTTACTCACGACGCCCATGGGTTTTCCCTCCTCATCGTCTATACGAATCACACCCACAAATGGATCGATAGCTCGATCGAGCCATCGGCGATTAATCGACCAGCCCTGCAGGAAACCGGAAGCTGCACCAATGCGAGCCGGCTGCATTCCCTCGAAGGCTTTGAGAATGGCATCAGCAATAAGGTCTGCTAGCGGTCTATTCCAGCTCGACGTGTCTCGATCATCTGGAGCAGAATGGGTATGGACAGTACAGAGCAAAAGCTGATCTGAGGGAAGTTCGGTCCTGCTTTGGACAATCTCCCGAACTCTCCACACCTGAGGTTCTCGTAAATAGCAGAGTTCGGCTGCACAGATGGCCCAGCTGCTTCCGCCCGATTCGACTACGAGGGCCCGGGCATGGAGGTCGTCGTGCACCCCGGTGGAGAGCACAGTGCGATTTGCGTATCCCACGAGTCGCGTTCCAACCTTTGGTGTGATGACCGACTTTCCAAATCCTGCTTTCAGCATTTCGTTACCTGATCAAGATTGTTCTCCTCTTCAGCTTGATGAATCTATCTGAGCAGCAGCGCACCGATTAGACTCAAATCCAGCCAGGTCTGGTTCTGATTAAAGCCGGCCCAGAGCATCTGGTTTGTTCGGTACCGGGTGCCGTCGTTGTCGTTCAAGGCGAGGTCAAATCCAATTTTCATTCCCGCTTCAGCTTTCACAAGGGAAAGGGACTTCCAGGGAATACGAACGGCGATATTGTATCCGCCCTCCATAACTTTCCAGGATGTCTCTGCATCCCTA
>JBBIJH010000124.1:0-7976 GCA_037446075.1 Ignavibacteriales bacterium | reverse complement strand
TGTGGCCAACTGGCGCTGGTGTTTCGAGCACGTCCCTGTGATCCGCTTCGGGATGATCTTCCCCTGTTCGGTGATAAAGCGGTGGAGACGCTTCTCGTCCTTGTAATCGATGTAAGTCTCCTTCCCTTCGCAGAAACGGCAGATTCGTTTCTTCTTCAGTGTCCCGGTATCTTTAAAAGCCATCCGTGTGTCTCATCCCTCCGTCTTCGGTGAAATACTCGGGCTGTTGTTCAGTAAAGCAGATTCTTCCTTGGAGAGGAACTTGTCAAAGGAATCGTCTTCGATGACAGTTGGCTCCTCATGGTGCGCAGGCTGGGCACTCTCCTCAGCGCTCACGTCCGTAAGTCGCCCTTTCTTATTCAAGAACTGAATTCGCCTCGCCTTGATCTCGACGACGCTGCGATTGAAGCCGTCGTTGGTTTTCCATGTCCGGCTCTGCAGTTCACCGTCAATCAATACGGCATCCCCCTTTTTCAATCGTTCGCGGCAGCTCTCCGCAAGCTTGTTCCACGCCACAATGCCGACGTAGCAGACGTCCTCGAGCCACTGATTGCTGGAGTCGCGGTACTTTCGGTTCGACGCAATGGAGAAATTCACGACGGGCGTCCCGTTCGTCGTCTGTCTGAACACCGGATCTTTCGTGAGGTTGCCAGCAATGACCACGTTGTTCAGTTCGGGCATCTTTAAGTCAGCCATAGCGTTCCTCCTCTCGACACATTGGTGGAATGAGACGATTGCCAAGATGCTCTTGAATGGATTCGCGATTCAAGTTGGGTTCTCCTCTACAGCTGGGTGGACGTGGGCGACTCAACTTCGACGGTCGCCGGCGCCCCTGCATCGGTTGCAAGTGACGCTCGAGCTTTCAGAACCTGCTTGGGCACGACGACGGTGAGATACCGCAGGACACTCTCCTCCAGACGAAAATGGCGATCGAGCTTCGAGACAATATCCCCCGTCCCGACGTACTCGATACAGACGAAGTAGCCGTTATTTTTTTTCTGGATTGAATAAGCGAGCCTCCTTCGGCCCCAGCGATTCACTCCTTTCACTTCACCGTCGTTCTTACTAATTAATTCTTGAACCCTTGCAATCACCGTCTCAATTTGAGCGTCGTCCAGCGAGGCGTTCACAATGAATGTTGTCTCATACGTGCGTTTTCTCTGATTCAAATTGCCCTCTCTGTTGAACTAGTTAATTGCAACCCTCGTGTCCGAGGATAAATTCCTCCGTGGCGCGTTCCAGCGGTCCATCGCCGCAACAATCCCCTCGGCGACGAACGACAAAGATGCATCTCGGGCATCATCGATCATGCTCCTAACCCGGGGCGTTTCCTCCTTCTCAAAGACCGAGAGCACAAAGTCGGCCGGGTGAAAGCTCTTTGCGATCAGATCGGGACGTCCGATACCGCATCGGAGACGTGGGAATGCGTTTGTCTGCAAGTGATAAATGATGGAGTAAAGTCCGTTGTGGCCACCGTCGCTACCTCGTGCGCGCAGGCGAAGCCTTCCAAGTGGAAGATGAAAATCGTCACAGACAACAAGGAGGTCTTCCACTCGGATGCTATAACGCTCGACAAATTCCGCGACAGCTCGCCCACTATTGTTCATATAAGTCAATGGCTTAACGAGTGCTAGCTCCTTGCGATGGTAGTCTGTGATTCCGATCAGATAGTTTCCTCTTCCCGCATCCAACTCAACCTCGAGAGCTTCGGAAATCGCATCGACGACTTTGAAGCCCATGTTGTGCCGTGTCCACTCGTATTCGTATCCGGGATTTCCAAGTCCGATGATCGCGACCACGCTGTACCAAGACTGGGGAGGTGAGCAGCTCTATTGTTTTTCCGCCTTCTGCTCGTCTCGACGAGCGGACTCCTCAACTTTCTTCTGAGCAGGGGCTGCTTGCTTCGGAGCTTCCGCGGCTTCTTCCTCTTCCTCCTCGACTTTCTTTCCTTTCCCGATCACCTCCGGCTCCGCGATCTCCTCTACGGGTGCAGCAGCGGGGACTTCTTCTTTCAGCACTGTCGGAGGGACCACCGCGACGAGTGTGCGGTCCTCGGGTTCAAGAATCGTCACATTCTCCACTCGGATATCTTTCACGTGGATGGACTCATTGATTCCGAGGTGTTCCACGTTAATCTCGATGTGTTCGGGTATGTCCTTTGGTAGACAGGTAACTCGCAGGCGGTGCAGGACGCGTTGCATCGTTCCCCCATCTTTAACGCCCTTAGGGATCCCGACAAGGACAATGGGTATTTCCAGGGTAAGCTTTTCGTCTTCCCGTACACCTTGCAGATCGAAGTGAAGCGGACGATCGGTGACCGGATCGAACTGAAGGTCACGAAGGATGCAGGTGCGCGTCGTCCCATCCTCGAGCATTAGCTTGATGATATGCGCTTCGGAGGTGTAGATGAGAGGCCGCAAAGCGGATTCTTCGACGGCGACCGGTATATTTTCCTCGCCGCGGAGATAGAAAACTCCGGGGACCTTTCCTTTCTGTCGGAGCTTCTTCACTCTCTTTCCAAGTTCTTTCCGCACCTGAGCGTCGAGCGTAATTTCAGCCATGGAGAGACTCCAGTGCTATTTATCCCTTGTCGATGTCGAACAACGAGCTGATTGATTTGTTTAAGTGACTCCGAGTGATCGCTTCTGCAAAGATCTTCGAGACGGACTGGACTTCGATTTTTGAAGAGTGAGTATTCACAGGAATCGTATCTGTCACGGTAAGCTTCACGACATCCGATTTCTCAATTCGCTCCACCGCCTTACCTGAGAGAACCGCGTGTGTGCAGGCTCCATAGATCTGACGGGCGCCGTTGGCCTTCAATGCCTCTACTGCCCGTGTGAACGTTCCCCCTGTATCAATGATGTCATCGATGATCAAGATATTCTTGTCTTTGGCATCTCCGATGACGTTCATCACTTCTGCCTCGTTCTGTCGCGGTCTGCGTTTGTCGATGAGGACGAGGTCGGCATCGAGGCGTTTCGCGTAAGCCCGAGCGAGGCGTATACCTCCTACATCCGGGGATGCAACAGCAAGATCGCGGATTCCTTTCTTCTTGTAATACGTCGCCAGGATCGGCGAAGCATACAGGTGGTCGAGAGGAATGTCAAAGAACCCCTGGATTTGGGCGGCATGCAAATCCATTGTAATCACCCGGTCGGCGCCTGCCGTCGTTATCAAGTTTGCGACGAGCTTAGCGGACACAGCTACTCGCGGCTGGTCCTTCCGATCCTGCCGTGCATAACCAAAATAGGGTATTACAGCTGTAACGCGACGTGACGACGCTCGTTTTGCAGCGTCGATAAGAAGCAATAACTCGGCGAGATTTTCGGCAGGAGGATGAGTGGATTGAATGATGTAAACATCTGACCCTCTGATATTCTCCCTGTACTTAACCCAGATTTCACCGTCGCTAAAGTTCTGGATCTCACATGCACCGAGTTTTTCACCTGCAGCGGCAGCAATTTTCTCAGCAAGGGGACGATTCGATCGTCCCGAAAAAATCTTTAAATCGCTCATCCTATCGGGATTGCTAACTCTTCTCGATCAGTGCGCCCCGACGAAGCCTCCCCATGGCCAATCAGCGGCGGTCAATATAAGAAAAAAAAGGAATAGTGTCAATTCCTTTTTCCCCGACCCAAACCTTGACTTTCTTCAGAACTTTTCGCATGTTTGAGCTGGACATGCAGAATACGAAAAACCTCTCTCCAACTGGACTCCTGAATCTCCTTCGCTCCAATGTCGCCGCACAAGTTTTCTGGATCGTTACCTTCGCGATCCTCACCGCCATCGGCGCGCGGGTCGAAATCCCACACCAGCCCGTACCGTTTACACTCCAGACGTTCTTTGTTCTTCTTGCGGGAGCTTTCCTCGGGGTTCGTAATAGCGTTCTGAGTCAGATCTTGTATCTCTCGATGGGTGCGGTGGGATTGCCTGTTTTTACCTTCGGGGGGTTGGGCCTGGCAAAGCTCCTTGGACCGACGGGTGGATACCTATTGAGCTTTCCCGTCGCGGCCTTCGTGGTGGCAACGATGATTCACGTCGTCCGCGAATCCACGGGAGCCAGAGAGTTTCCCTGGGTGCTCTTCTCGATGTTCGTCGGGTTGCTGGTCGTTTTCAGCGTTGGGACATTACAGCTGTATCTTGTGCAGCTCAGAAATTGGGGGGAGGCTTTTAGAATGGGATTCCTGATTTTCTCTTGGTGGGACTTCATGAAGCTTCTCGCTGCCGCTACAATCTATCACCGATTCTCAAGACGGTACAAGCTCCTTCCGCTCGCATAATCTTTACTTCCCACGTCTTCTTCATTTCTTCTGCCCGCGAATCGTAATGCTCGCCAGCGCATAAGTGTCACTTCGCAAGTAATCGTATCGCTTTTCTGATAACACGGAGACGCTTTCGAATCCACAGCGCTCTACGATGTTCAGATAGTCTTCCTTCTTCAACGCCCCAGCGACGCAACCGGCCCACAGTTCCATGTCACGCTTGATGGTCTCAGGGATTTCGCCGATGGAGACGATGTCGGAAACGACGAACGAGCCTCCTGGCTTCAGCACCCGGAAGATCTCGCGGAACGCCTTTTCTTTATCCGGGACCAAGTTAATCACGCAGTTGCTGATCACCCGGTCGACGGAGCCGGATTCGACTGGCAGATTTTCAATCTCACCCAGTCGAAACTCCGCATTGCCGATGCCAGCTTTTTGAGCATTCTCCCTCGCCTTGCCGATCATCTCTTGGGTCATGTCGACTCCAATGGCGCGGCCCGTTGGCCCAACTTTCTTCGCCGCAATGAAAACATCGATGCCTGCACCTGAGCCCAAGTCGAGAACAGTGTCCCCTGCTCGGAGATCGAGGAAAGCCACGGGAGTTCCACATCCCAACCCAAGGTTTGCATCATCGGGTACCCCCTTGAGGTCCTCCGCAGAATACTCCTGCGCCATAGTATCCGTGGTATAACAGGATTCTGACGGGGTACTTTCGCCAGAACAGCAGGTTTTCATTGTCCCCTCGGCGATCTTGATGTATCTTTCTTTGACTTTTTCCTTGATCAAGTCGCTGTTTTCCGGCTCCAGCGTTTTTGGATTCATAGCTGTTCGGGATGGGTGATTTGAGATTTAGGATGGAAGAATTCTTTTGCGATCTTCTACTGTATGATACGGATTTTGCCTGAAGAGTTCCAGGGCTGCGCGTTCCAGCGGGAACTATTTTTCAAAATTCAGGAATTCGTTCCACTTGCGATAGAGTGCCGCTGTGGCCTGGACATCACCCATGCAGTACTCTGCAATCTCTCTGTATCTCCCGGCCTTGAACAATTCCCCAAGTTCGAGACCTGTTATCCCTTTGTCTTTCGGCGTGGGAATTCCAAACGCCTTACAGTAGAAGTCTAGATTGAATTTTCGGATTGCGCCGTAGTAAGTCAACTGCTCCAGCAAGTCACAGTGTTGCTCCGTCTTGTAGCGATAAGGCATGAGGTTCCGGGTGGGCTTGATCCCTAGAATGGTAGAGCGGAGCAAAAGGAATGGGCAGTCAAACCCTCGCCCGTTAAAGGTGATGAATTGCTCGTACTTCGGGATCGTTTCCCAGAACCACCGCAGAATCTCCTCCTCGGTCCCCGAGATGTATTCCACAAGGTGGCCTTCCGACATGAAGGACTCCTTGTGGGGAGACTGGTAAAAAACTTTGCCGGAGTTGCTATCGGGGTTGAGCATCCCAATCGCAATGACTTGGGCAGTGAGTGCACTGAGGTTCAACTTTCGGATAGCTTCTTCCTTCTTTTCTTCCGTGTCGCTGAATTTCATCAAGTACTGTTGTTGAGTCTCGTCGAAGGATTCGATTGGAAACCCCGTAGTTTCGATGTCAAATACGATTCTGGTCATGCGTTGTGCAGTTTCTCAGAGATCTTTTTTCACTCTTCTCTTCCGAGCGTTTGATCTATTGCTTTCTTCACGACGTCCCACTGGAACCCACGTCGTGCCAGGTAATCTGCCAACCTCTTTCTCCTCTTGGTCGGGTCGAGTTTGGCAAGGGCAGTCCGGGAACGTTCAATTCTTTTGCTTAGCAGCTTAAATGCATACGATTCTTCAGCATCGTCCGTGTACACCTCAGAGAGAACGGATTCGACATCATCGTTGCTGAGGCCTCTCTTCCGAAGTTCCTGCTTTAGCATCTCCCTCCCCATCGGTTTTCTCAGCAGTTTGTCGTGTGCGAAAGCGCGGCCGAATTCAAGGTCGTTCAGCAACCCGCTCTTTTTGAGAGAAGCAATGACGGCGCGGATAATCCCTTCGGGGATATCTTTTTTCTTCAGTCGAGACTGAAGTTCATGAGCACTCCTAGCCCGAAAAGAGAGGAGCCGGAGTGCAGTTTCTCTCGCTCGGCGCGTGTCTTCGGCCCGCTTGACTTCCTCGACGATTTTATCGGTGATGGGATCCCCCGTGCGAAAGCCAAAGTCCAGCAGCACTTCCTTGTGGATGCCGAGACTATATTCGTCGTCGATGTAAAGAGAGAAACGGGAGGGATTTTTTTTCTGGCGTTCGATCTTCGTGATGACCATCGGGCGTCTCGGTCGGTCACCGCAAATCGCAAAGAGTTCAGGAAGGGTTAGGGCCTTCTACTTGACGGGCTTCCTTGCCGTCGGTTCGACTTTTTGCTGAGCACTGGTGGTGGCCACGCCGTCCGACGGCAAGCCAAGTTTGGCGCGGAGTTCTTGTGCTAGTTCTGAAGCGAGCTTCGGGTTTTCCTGGAGATATTTCTTCACCGCGTCTCGGCCTTGTCCAATCCGATCGCTTTTGTACGAGAACCATGTGCCACTCTTCTGGAGAACATTTTGCTCAACCGCCAGATCAACCAGGTCTCCGATCTTTGAGATTCCTTCGTTGTAGAGGATGTCAAACTGGGCTTCCCTGAAAGGCGGAGCTACTTTGTTTTTTACGACTCGAACTCTCGTTCGATTCCCGACAATGGTTTGACCGTCTTTGATGGCTTCGATGCGCCGGATGTCGAGCCGGACCGTTGCATAGAACTTCAGAGCATTTCCACCCGTGGTCGTTTCGGGGTTCCCGAACATCACACCGATCTTCTGCCGCAGCTGATTCGTGAAGATGACGCTTGTGTTCGACTTGCTGATGGCCGATGTCAACTTTCTCAGCGCTTGGGACATCAGCCGGGCCTGGATGCCCATCTGTGGATCGCCCATCTCGCCTTCGATCTCGGCTCGAGGGGTGAGCGCGGCCACCGAATCGATGACGATGACGTCAAGGGCACCACTGCGCACCAGCGTCTCCACGATTTCGAGAGCCTGCTCGCCGAACTCCGGTTGCGAAAGAAGGAGGTTATTTGTATCAACCCCGAGCTTCTTCGCATAATTGATATCGAGTGCATGCTCGGCATCGACGAAGGCAGCCATCCCTCCACGTTTCTGTGCTTCAGCGATGACGTGCAAGCAGAGTGTGGTCTTGCCGGAGGCTTCAGGGCCAAACACTTCGGTTACCCTGCCTCTAGGAATCCCCCCGACACCGAGGGCTGCATCGAGAGAGAGTGCGCCTGTCGGAATCACGGGGATAGGCGCGATCGGCCCCTCTCCCAATTTCATCACGGCACCCTTGCCATGCTGCTTCTCGATCTGGTCGAGGGCGATTCTTAACGCCTGTGCTTTGGAGTCTTTTTCGTCTGGCATGAGACGTCTCCTAATCCTGTTTGATCCCCTGAGGAAATGTAAAAACTAATCGCATAAGATTCAACTTCATCCCGGGACGGCTCTACTCACTAGGGTTTGTTGGTAAGCCAATGCATCGCCATCGACTCAAGTCGACAGTTTCATCCAAACAATTCCCACTCAACCGGGATTCTCTCAGTCCATGCCAGCCAGTCCAGCCCCACTGCATGCCGACCTGACGATTCATCGGATGCATCCTTCTCTTTCTCTGCTTGGTCTTTAGTGGGATCGAGGAGGTTGGAAGAGGGACGGCCTTCATTGTAGT
>JBBIJH010000123.1:0-8072 GCA_037446075.1 Ignavibacteriales bacterium | reverse complement strand
CCTCTTCAATCCGACTCAGGACTTTGCCTACTACTTTTTTCCGGATACAGTCGGGTTTCAGAATCGCCAACGTTCGATTTGCCACTTTCCAGACCTTTCAATGAGCTACTTTTTTCTCCTCGACTGCTTCGCCTTCCTGCTTGCGTGAGACCGAACTCTCCTCCTGTTTCGTCTCCCCTGAGAAGCGATCTTATGTAACTCTTTGGAGACTTGCACGATGAACTTGTGCCGCTCAGACGGATAGAGGACTTTCCTGACCGTCTCCCCGATCAAGGCCGGGCTCTCAACAATGTGAATACCTGCTTTCCTCATCACGGCAATCTTCTCGGCAGCGGTACCATGACCGCCGGAAATGATCGCACCGGCGTGGCCCATCCTCCGGCCTGGTGGCGCTGTGCGGCCAGCGACGAATCCAATTACGGGCTTATTGAACTCTGCACCAACGAACGCAGCCGCTTCTTCCTCGGCAGTGCCACCGATCTCGCCGATGATCACAACCGCTCTCGTCTCGCTATCTTCTTTGAATAGCGCCAGTGCATCGACGAATCGTGTCCCCACGACTGGATCCCCTCCGATTCCAATGCACGTGGTTTGCCCTAAACCACGTTGTGTGATCTGCCATACGGCTTCGTAGGTTAACGTCCCGCTCCGAGAGATTACACCCACATTCCCTGGCCGATGGATAAAGCCGGGCATGATTCCCACCTTGGCTTTCCCGGGGGAAATACCGCCCGGACAGTTTGGCCCAACGAGCCGACTCTTCGTGGTTTTGAGATAATGATACACTTGAGTCATGTCCCTCGCGGGAATCCCTTCTGTGATGCACACGATCAGCAGGATGCCGGCTTCGGCGGCTTCGTAGATTGCGTCAGGGGCAAACGCCGCAGGCACGAAAATGCACGACGTATTCGCCCCAGTCTCGCGCACGGCCGCTTCCACGGTGTTGAACACTGGCACTCCATCGTGCTTCTGCCCTCCCTTTCCGGGTGTGACACCTGCGACCACTTTCGTTCCGTACTCGATCATCTGCTTCGTATGGAAGGTTCCTTCACCTCCGGTAATCCCCTGAACCACCAAACGCGTATTCTTATCAACGAGGATGCTCATGACACTTTGCCTTTCCCCTAATAGAGTAAGTACTTGTCCCGAATCGGCTTAAATTGCTCAACCTTGTCGGCAAGGACCCGCAGAATCTCCTCCGCTGTTAGGCCGCGATCAAGGGCACGGATGAGAAAATCCGACCCAACAAGCGTTGCGAACCCTTCCGTATGGTAGTTCCAATCGGGCGCAAGTTGTTTAAGAAGAATGCTTATTCTCACAAGCGCCTCGATTGTTCTCAGTTGATTTCGGTCAGTAACCTCCAGCTGGATACCGTGGCATTCTTGGTTGCTGAATGTGCTTGCCTTAGGGGTGAACTTCACGGGAGAAGCCTTCAGCCCTGCGATTCCGGCCGCGTTCAACTCCCTGGCCAAACGTACTCCGTCCAGGTCAGGGGCACCATAGTACTCGAATGGATGATCAGTCCCTCGTCCCACGGAGAGGTTTGTCGCTTCAAGACATCCCAAGCCAGAGTACAGAATCGCCTGGTCCAGCTTTCTGATATTCGGAGAGGGATTCACCCAGCGCAGCCGGGTTTCGTTGTACCACATCGTTCTTCTCCAACCTTCCATCTTGATGACTTCAAGATCACAGCCAACCTTGCCTTCCTCATTATAAAAGCGCGCCACTTCCCCGGTGGTCATTCCATAACGGGTCGGGAGAGAGAGATAGCCGACAAATGAACGGATGCTGTCCGGGAGAACATCCCCTTCTACTATTGAGCCGTTGATCATCACTGGCCGATCGAGGACAAAGAACTTGATCTTATGTTTTGCTGCCTCTTCCATACAGTACGCGAGAGTTGTGATGTACGTGTAGTGCCGAACGCCAACGTCCTGAATGTCGTAGACCAGTGCATTCAGCCCCTTGAGCATCGACTCCGTCGGTCGCCTCGTCTTCCCGTACAAAGAATATATCGGCAGACGAGTTGTTGCATAGACCGTGTCTGGAATCGTATCCCGTTCCGACGTTCCTCCAAATCCATGTTCGGGGGTGAAGATGGCCCTTACACTCATATTCGGCGCAGCCCGCAGCACCTCAATCGTGCTCCGGCCATCGCGACTCAAGCCTGTGTGGTTCGTGATAATGCCGATCCGTCGGCCAACGAGAGGGGCAAATTCGTTTAGCTTAAGAACATCAATCCCGGGGATGACCTGGCTCCGCAGGGGTAGAAGGAGACCCGTCATCATGAGGACATACAGAGAGAATCGTCGCGGTATTGTCATCGATGCTTTTTTCCTTCTGCAATGTGACAAGGTAGTCGAGGAGCGGAGACACTTGCTCGTCCTTCAGTATGGCCCTGTTGCTTCTCATCTTCTCGATGATTTGTTTCCATTGGTCTTTGTCCCCCTTAAAACGTCCAGCGGCGGCGTAGATCCGTTCAGAGCTGTGGCAAAGATTGGATGCGCTCTTGCAATTAGAAAATTCTCTTGGGCACGGGATACAGGACGGCACCATGTGTCCTAACGATCAAATAACCGAAGTTTCTGTGGAGAAGAGTCCGTCACTGTCGATTGAACCTCGTCAGCTTGTTTCCCCAATTCTCCATCATCGCGAGGACAGCACCAATACCGAAGAGAACAAAGAACAGCCCAAGAATCGTCATCGTGAGTTGATCCATAGCTCCTCCTGACGAATGATTCGATTAGTGATACGACCAAGGCGGGACGATTCCCCTGTTCTCACTGACCGGAAGTTTCAAGAAGATCTGCCACCTTCAGGATGGTTCCCTCGTCGAATTGCTTCCCCAAAACTTGTAAGCCAATCGGAAGACCGCTCTGATCCGCTCCACATGGGACGCTAATCCCTGGTATTCCTGCGAGGTTTGCACACGTCACGTACACATCCGAGAGATACATTTGCAGCGGGTCCTTTATTTTCTCCCCGATCCTGAACGCCGTCGTGGGCGACGTGGGGGTGATAAGGCAATCTACTTTTTCAAACGCCCGGTCAAAATCTTCCTTGATCAATCGACGGACTTTCTGCGCCTTCCTGTAATAAGCCTCATAATATCCGGCGGAAAGAACATATGTGCCTAACATGATTCGACGCTTTACTTCCGGTCCAAATCCTTCACTCCGGGACTTCGTGTACATTTCCCATAAATCCCGAGCGTTCTTTGTCCGGTAGGTATAGCGAGCACCGTCGTATCGGGCAAGGTTTGAAGAGGCTTCTGCCGTGGTCAGTACATAGTACGTTGCGATGTGGTATGGAGCATGTGGAAGAGAAACATCCGCGATCTCAGCACCCTGACCACGGAGAAAGTCGATCTTCAGCTCGATCGCTTGATGGATTTCCTCCTGAAGTCCTTCGCCGAAGAACTCTCTCGGTATGCCAATCTTCAAATTCTTGACATCCTTTGTCAGGGCGGCAGTGTAATCTGGGATGGGGACACGGGCTGATGTCGAATCCCGGTCGTCGTGCCCTGCAATCACTTGGAGCACACGAGCACAATCTCTCGTCGTAAGCCCAAATGGTCCGATCGTGTCAAAGGACGAAGCATATGCGACGAGACCATAGCGAGAAACTCGACCGTAGGTTGGTTTGATCCCCACGATCCCACAGAAGGCAGCGGGCTGTCGAATGGAACCTCCTGTATCTTCGCCGAGGGCCGTTGTACACATATTCGCCGCCACAGCAACTGCCGAACCGCCACTCGAGCCACCCGGTACACGTGTCTCGTCCACGGGATTTAGTGTGACACCGAATGCCGAGTTTTCAGTGGAAGATCCCATTCCAAATTCGTCCATATTCGTCCGGCCGAGGATAACCGCATCCGCTGCCCGGAGTTTTTCAATCACCGCAGCATCGTAAGGCGAAAGGAAATTCTCCAAAATCTTCGAAGCGCAAGAGACAGGCCGATCTTTAATGCAGATCTGATCTTTGATTCCCATGACCATCCCGGCCAAAGGGCCAGCCGCCCCGTCGGCCAATTTTCGGTCAACAGCGCGCGCTGTTTCCAACGCCCAGTCTGAATAAACAGAAAGGAAAGCGTTCAAATGCTTTCCTTTCTCAATGGCCGCGAGGTAGCTCTCAGCAACCTTTTCACATGTTATGGAGCCGCTTTCGATCCCCTTCCGAAGATTATCGAAGGTTGTCCTCTGCGTCAATCGTGGTCCCCCCGTGCGATGATCCACTCGCGGTCAGGTTTTCGATTCAGGCTTCGCTGTCGATTTGTTCTCAATCTTCTTGGATTCCTCCGATATTTCCTCCTGAATGTCGCGGGCAGCCTTCCGGAACTCCCGGAGTCCCTTCCCGAGACTCTGTGCAAACTCCGGGATTTTCTTTGCCCCGAAGAAGATCAAAACGAACAGCAAAATAATCAGCAGCTCAGACATTCCTATGTTTGGCATGAGCGAGTCCCTCCACAAATTGAAAGCGCAGTGGGCTAACCTCTTCCTTAATCTCGGAAACTATCGAGGATCGACTGAAAGAACTTCCTCCCGTCCGTGTGTCCCAGTACCTCCTCCGCGCAGCGTTCCGGATGAGGCATCAAACCGACGACATTTCCTTGCTCGTTGATGAGACCGGCTATGTTCCCCATCGACCCGTTTGGATTTGCCTCTTCTGTAATGTTCCCTTCCGGGTCACAGTAGCGGAAAAGTATTTGTTGATGATCTTCAAGTTTCTCGAGAGTCCCCTCATCGACAATATAGTTCCCATCACCGTGTGCCACAGGAATTTCAAGGATCTGCCCTGGCTCACACGCGGAGGTGAAGCGGGTGTTTGCATTCTCCACTCTAAGATAAGTATACTTGCACACAAACCGAAGGGATTTGTTCTTCAGCATTGCTCCGGGCAAGAGTCCCGCTTCAAGCAGAATTTGAAACCCGTTGCAAATCCCAACAACAACGCCACCCTTTTCAGCAAACCGCACTACTTCTCTCATCACGGGAGAGAATCGTGCAATCGCACCACAGCGAAGATAATCTCCGTACGAAAAACCGCCCGGCAGCACGACGATGTTTACATCCCCTAAAGAAGAATCTTTGTGCCAGATGTATCGTGCATCCTGGTGGAAGATCTCTTTCAGGACGTAATAGACATCACCGTCGCAATTCGATCCCGGAAAAACAACAACTCCAAACTTAGGCTTCGTCACGTCGTTGGGAACTCGGGATGTAACATGTAGCCTGCGGCTCTTAGAGCATATACATTCACCGTCATTCGACGAAATCCACCATCCGTCGCTCTCATAATCTTCTCTTCTGAAGATTCAGATCGTACATCTTAGACCCAACTCAGAGATTTTCAATCAAGAAGCTAAAGTCTTCCATGACGGGATTTGCAAGCAACTTCCTACATATCTCGTTCGTTACCTTCTCCGCTTCGTCCTTCGTCGGCGCATCCACCTTGAGTTCGACGAACTTCCCGATTCGAACATCTCGCACTTGCTTGTATCCCAGCATCGAGATCGCATGTTCGACCGCCTTGCCTTGAGGATCTAGAATTGACTTCCGAAGGGTAACCGTGATTTTAACGTTGTGCAACAAAGTGCTCCGGGCGGGGATTAGATGTCGATGGTGGTTGCTTCCGATTCCTCCTCTACCTTTGGAACATGATGCACCGCATTCCAGAGAGCTACGCCCATCGCCCTGAGGGGGCCTGAGAGAACAAACAGCACAAAGAAGGGAAAAACAGCTCTTCCTCTGGTCGCGAGGATCGAAACGAGTCCAGCCACAAAGCCCATAAATCTCCACGGGTGTTTTCGGACGCCCCGTCGAGTGAACTCGGGCAGCGCATCATATTTTATTCGGCTTACCATTAAGAATGAGAGTAGGACGATCGTCGGTGCGAGAAGCTGGCGGGCGATGCCGTTCAAGCCCATTGCGTTGTCGTAAAACATCAGGATGAAGGAGGAGATGGTAATTGCACTTGAGGGAATCGGCAGCCCAATGAAATACTCTTTCTCATAGCCAACCAGTTGCACATTAAAGCGCGCTAGCCTGAGCGCACCAAAGACAAGAACCATCGCACTAATGAGGACTCCAAGACCGCCCAAGATGTGGAGGTGGACAGAGTACACAAGGAAAGCTGGCGCTGCCCCGAAGGATATGATATCAGATAGAGAGTCGAACTCGATCCCGAAGGAGCTTGCTGATCTCGTGATGCGAGCCATCAACCCATCAAGGGCATCAAAAAGTGCAGCCAGGACGATAAACCAGGCAGCCAAGATGTAGTCCTGCTCGCCCGTGTGGATGAGGGCCATCAGACCGCAGAACATGTTGAGAATCGTGAAGAGACTCGGGACAACTGCACGCGTGATTCTCATTACCATCGATACCTTTCCATTAAGAAGTCGGCACTACTGCGAGGATCGTTTCGCCTGCAACAACACGCTCGTTCAATTGAACTTTCAGTTCTGCATCTACAGGGATGAGAACATCGACGCGTGAGCCAAACTTGATCATTCCAAATCTTTCACCGGCCCGGACATTTTCGCCCTCCTTTAAGTCACAAACAATTCTGCGAGCGATATATCCTGCTACCTGGCGCATCAGAACCTTGAATTTTCCATTCTCAATGCCGATCACGGTCTGTTCGTTTTTCTCTGAAGCCTTTTCGTGGTAGGCAACAAGGTAATCGCCCTTCAAATACTGCAGGAACCGAACCCTACCGGAGATTGGGATACGATTAACATGGACATCCAAGGGGGAGAGAAAAATGCCAATCTGGATTGCTTCAGAGCACAAAAATAAATCATCTCGAACGTTTTTTAGCTGGACAATCTTGCCATCCGCCGGGGAAAGAATCAAGTTCTCGCCATTTGGGATTTCCCGCGATGGGTCGCGGAAGAAGTAAGTAATAAGCAGGAAAAGAATCCCACCAGCGAAGGCAATGGCAATCCGGACCGAGAGGTTGGGGATCACGAAGAAATCGAGAGCAACTAGGCCAAGGACCGCAACGAAAGAGCCGGCAACGAATCCACGCCCATATCTGGTGATCAACATTTGCCTCTCAGCTTAGTGGAACACCTATGCAACTCTTGCACACACCCTGTTTCTGATATCCTCGTAGACCAGTCGAGCCTCATCAGAATCCTGCCGAAGAGAATCAATATCCAGCTTTCGGTTCGTCTTGCAGTCCCACAAATGGAAAGTGTCTGGAGAAAGCTCATCCCCCAGCAAAATCTGACCGTTGTGCCGGCCAAATTCGAGTGTGACATCAACGAGTTTCATCCCTCTCCGGGAAAAAAAGGACTTGAGAACGACGTTCACTTTCGAACTGAGTCGGTTCAACAACCGTAATTCCTCCGGTGTGGCAAGTCCGAGCGCGAAGATATGATACTCATTCACAAGGGGTCGATTGGGCGAATCGCTTTTCCAGTAATGTTCAATGATAGGGTGGGGTAATTCAGTTCCTTCCTTGAGTCCATAGACCGTCGAGAGATTTCCCCCGGCCAAATTGCGAACGATCAGTTCCAGAGGAAAAATTTCCAATCGCTTGACGAGGATCTCACACTCGGAAAGTTGGCGGACGAAGTGAGTGGGGATATGGAAGCCTTCCAGATATTCAAAGAGATAACTCGAGATTTCGGCGTTAAAAGCACCAATATTCTTTATCCGGGTTTTTTTCCTCCCATCGGAACCCGTGACCTCATCCTTGAATTCCTGAATGATGACATCCGACCTGTCCGTTTGATAGAGCCGCTTGGCGCTCCCCTCGTAGAGCATCTCCCTTTTCTCGAGTTTCACCTGGGCGTCCCCCCTTGCAGTTACAATATTCGCCATGGAATCAGGACTTCAATAAAAAAATCTGTGAAAGGAGGTCTATGATAACAAAAAAACGCCCAAAAGTCAAGGTCACGAAGTTTTCCGAGTTTTCTCTCTCTACCTTGATTCTCCGATATAAATGAATTATATTTTTGAAGAACTTTGACGGGGAACATATTGACACGAGAGGAATTTCGTAATTAGCACACCTAGCTGAATCAGCAGTCTCTGCCCCGTGGTGTAATTGGCAACACGTCTGAC
>JBBIJH010000122.1:0-8077 GCA_037446075.1 Ignavibacteriales bacterium | reverse complement strand
TCGGGAGCAACGCTACACGATCGAAGGGGCAAACGAGGTCCTGAAGTCTTACGTGCCCGAGGAAGCGGGTGAGCAACTTGAGCTCCTCGAAGCCCCCCAGCCCACAATCAAACTTCAGGACGGAAGGCTGAAAGAGGATCTTGCAGAGGTGAAAAGGTTTCTGGAGGAATTGTTGGTCAGGCTGACATAGACCCTGATCTCCTTTCTCTCCATTTGTTGCTCCTGGCCTACTTCCTTTCCATAGGAATGGAAGAAAGACTACCTTCAGACTGGCAAGCCTCTGTCACGACTGGAAGTCCGACCCTCCCGCTGCGCGGATTATGAATGCTGACCCTGCAACGTCGGAGAACAGGGAGAGAATCACCCTCCTCTTAGCGGTCTTCCTTACCGCATTTGCAGTGAGATTCGGCCTTTACTCCGTTTACACCCCACCCCCGCTTTACGACGCGAGAGAGTATTACATCAACAGTCAGACTCTGGAAAACACTGCAAGGCATCTCCCTTACGATCATTGGTATGAGCGCACGCCGCCGTATATGCTCTTCCTTCACCTTGTCAGGCAGAACCTCGTGGTACAGATCTTCCTCTCCGCTCTGACGTGTGTCTTGCTTGAATTACTTTACCAACGCTCTGGATGGTTCTATGCTTTTTATCTGCCCAGCATCTGTTACTCTACCATGTACATGAAAGAAACGTTTCTGGTATTCTTGTTTGTGGGTGCTGTGTACGTTTTCCGAAAGCACAAGCTGTGGCTCATCCTGATTCTTCCGTTGCTCTTTGCCAGCTTCCTGAGCTACGGGGCCGTTTGGGAGTACAACAAACGACATATCAGAATCCTCGATCGGGTTTTTACCGAACAGATCTGGGCTCTCTGGAAACCGGAGCGGGGATACTCCGATTTTGTTCCTGAGCCTGCGCCTTGGTTGTCGTGGCTGCTGCGCGGATTGTTCTTCATCTACTATGCACCTGTGATGTTTCTGTTCCTCAGAAAAATTCGGATCAGTGATTTCGAACTTTGGATTGTACTCGGACTGACCGTCGTAGCCGCTCTTTCCTTCGGCATCGCACGCTATCGAGAGGCTGCTATGCCTTTTATCGTTGGATACGCGACGCCGTATTTGATCCAGGCCGCTAACCAGGCCCGGATTCACCTGGCGGGGTTGACCTTGAGTTCAAAGAAGGCCTGAATTTCATTTAATAAATGAATCGTGGAAGGCAGTTTTGATCGCTTCGTTTTCTTGCCTTCGCGACCGAACTTTTGTATATTGCCAAAGGAAAAGCGTGGTTACGGCAGATTTCTTTTTTTACTTTGATTTTTTCATTTTGACTTTTGCATTGTATTCGGAGCGTAGCGCAGCCTGGTAGCGCACTTGCTTGGGGTGCAAGGGGTCCCGGGTTCAAATCCCGGCGCTCCGACGAAGAGCGTCACGGATTTTTTTCGAAGTGGCACATGTTAGCAAACGTGGCGCAGGTAATTTGTCGGCCGCTTTGAGAATCCGCCTCTGGCGCAAAATGCCCGTTCAACAAAGAACTTGCTCAGCGGGCACGGGCGCTTCGACAAACGATAGATCAATCGACTACCAACCGAATACTCTCACCTTCATGATGAAATGCCGCGGTTAGTTCTTCCCCCGTCGACCTCTTTTTATCGACAGGTGTTTGGGTTCTTACAGTCCGATTTTCTCCTCGTCAAACGAACATGAAGGTCTTCCTCAGAATCCTCTTGTGGCTCATCCTGTTAGGCTCTTCGTTCTGGGCTTTTTTTCTCTACAGGGGTGAGCAGCCCCCGGCTGGTAAAACGGTAGTGTCGTTCAGCGTCTGGGGCGGAGTCGCAGAGCGAAAAGCATGGGAGACTCTCGTCCAAGATTTCGAGGTGAAGCACCCAGAGGTCAAAGTCAACTTCCAACTGGTTCCGATAAAGTACAACGAGAAAATTCTCGCCCTCCTCGCTGCGAACATCGCGCCGGATGTGTTTTCCGTTCCTGCTGCCGATATGGTTCCTAAGGGGGTTCTCCGCCCCATCGACGATTATCTTGCGAGGGATCCTAATTTCCGTCCAGAGAATTTTGTATCCGACATCTGGAAACTAGGAAAACAATTCGGCCACTTTTACGACATTCCCTCCACGGCAGCACCTCTCGCTCTCTTCTACAATGAGAAGCACTTCAAGGAGGCCGGACTTCGAACACCGAACGAATACGCTGCCGAGGGGAAATGGAATTGGGATACCTTTCTCTACTGTTGCAAGAAGCTGGTAAGAAGAGACGAGCGCGGAAATGTAACTCGCTGGGCATACCGTGTCTACGCGGATTACATTATCTGGCTTTACATTGCCGCCAATGGGGGAAGACCGTTCAACGAAGAATGGACCAAACCAAACTTTGACGACCCGAAGGTCTACGAGGCTCTTCAGCGGGTAGCCGACCTTTCACTCGTTCACGGAGTTGCACCACCTGTGATTGCCGAGGAGCAAGCGGGGGTGGTCTCATCGTGGATGGAGTTCAAGCGAGGGAACGTGTCCATGATGCACTCCGGTCCTTGGATGATCGGACGACTGAAAGGAATGGAAGATCCCTACGATGTCGCTCCTCCCCCGATGGAGCCAGGCGGACGACCCATAAACAGCCTCGGGAACGTGATGGGTATCTGGATAAAATCCAAGCATCCGTGGGAGGCATACCAGTGGCAAAGTTACCTGTGGAGTGAGGAGGCGCGCGTGATCTGGTCGAGGCTTGGGTTTGATATTCCGATGCTCAGGTCACTTGTTGAGCACAAAGAAAAGTGGCTCGACACCTCCATCGCACCGAAGCATTTCAATGTTCTCTATGAGATGGTTGACGAAGCGATGAAAGAGCCTTATTCGACGACTCCTCGAATACCTGTAAAGATAATCAACTTCATCTATCGGTCGGTCTGGGAACCGATTCGCCTGGGAAGAAAGTCCGCATACGAGGCTCTCAAAGATGCGGAGCCTGAAGTCGAGCGCATGCTGAGGGAAGCAGATTAAGGTAATGACCCAAGGGCATTCTCCAAAACAAAAGTTCCTCCGTCTCTTCCACAAGGAAGAAAGAGAGTTCTATTCTTTTACTTCGCCCTGGGTGATCGGTTTCTTTCTCTTTGTTCTCGGCCCGATGGTTGCTTCGATCCTTATTAGTTTCACTCACTGGGATATCATCACACCGCCAAAGTGGGTTGGACTTGAGAACTACGAAGAGATGCTGAGGAAAGATCCTCTCTTTTGGAAATCTCTACGAGTGACGCTTGTTTTCACCTTTGTACTTGTCCCCCTTCAGCTCATCCTCTCTCTTCTTGTTGCCGTTCTCTTGAATCAAAAAGTCCGTGGTCTCTCTTGGTTCCGAACGATTTTCTACTTACCGACAGTCCTGCCGATCGTAGCAAGTTCGATGCTCTGGCTCTGGATTCTGAATCCCTCGGGACTGCTGAATTTCTTGATCCGCCTGCTGGGCATCTCCGCACAGGACTGGCTGACGAGTGAAGCGCTAGCCCTCCCGTCTATTATTCTGATGAGCTTGTGGGGAAGTTTCGGCATCAGCATGATCATCTTCCTCGCCGGACTCCAGGGTGTCCCCAGCGCACTGTACGAATCAGCCGAGCTGGATGGCGCGGGAGCGGTCAGGAAATTTTTCACCATCACGCTCCCGATGATTTCGCCCGTGATCTTTTTCAACTTTGTCATGGGTGTCATTGGGACCTTTCAGGTTTTCACGCAAGGCTACCTGCTAACAGACGGAAGGCCGAACAACTCTACTCTCTTTTATGTGCTCTATCTCTATAGAAACGCTTTTGAGTTTCTCCAGATGGGATATGCTTCGGCAATGGCCTGGGTGTTGTTCATCATTATCATGGGCGCAACTCTCTTGATTCTCAGGACATCATCCCTCTGGGTGTACTATGAGGTTCAGAGGTGAAAGGACCAGGCGACTCATATAGGCTTCCCCTCGATTCTCTTGCTCGCAGTACCGGAACGGGCAGGATTTCGAAAAGCGCCCGGCGAAAGATTTACCGTGCAACCATCTATCTCGTCCTTCTCCTCTCGTCCATCACCATGCTGCTCCCGTTTGCATGGATGGTCTCCACGTCGATGATGAACGAGACAGAGATGTTCCGTGTGCCACCTGTATGGATTCCAAAGCCCCCTCGGCTTGAAAACTATGTTGAGACCTGGCAAGCCCTTCCGTTCACAGCCTTCTTCCGAAACACCATCGTCCTTACGGTCGGGAGACTCTTGCCCCTCTTGTTTTCGTGTTCTGTCGTTGCATTCGGTTTCGCACGATTGAAAGCGCGACGGAAGAACCTCCTTTTCCTCCTCATGCTCTCGACGATGATGCTTCCGTATCAAGTGACGATGATTCCCCTCTACATACTCTTCGCCAAGATCGGGTGGGTAAACACCTATCTTCCTCTCATCGTCCCTTCGTTTTTCGGGGTTCCTTTTTACATTTTCATGCTACGACAGTTCTTTATGACAATCCCGATTGAGTATGACGAGTCCGCCCGGATCGATGGAGCTTCAACGTTTCAGATCTTCTATAAAATCATCCTTCCGCTTTCAAAGCCGGCACTCGTTGCCATGTCCATCTTTATCTTCATGTGGTCGTGGAACGATTTCTTCACGCCACTCATCTATCTCCACGACACGGCAAAATTCCCGCTGGCCCTCGGATTACAGATGTTTCGCAGCTTTGGTGAATACTCCACACGGTGGGACTACATCATGGCAGGATCGGTGCTGATGGCGATTCCCCCACTGGTTGTGTTTTTCTTTGGTCAGCGATTCTTTGTTCAGGGGGTGACAGTGACCGGTCTGAAAGGATAGCATCAGAACTCTGGAGCAAACGTGAAGATCGACGTTGCAAACCTGTTGCACACCACGAAACATCCAAAACTCCTGGCCGATAAGGACGATGTGACACAAGCGAGAGAGTGGATTGAGAGATACGACTGGTACAAACGTTCTTATGAAAAGAAAAAAGAAGAGATCGATGGTTTCCTCAAACGCCCGCTGTACATCTCCCCTCTGAAGCAGGCGTATGAATACCCCAACTACGATTGCCTCAAGCACAAGGTTCACCTGAAGTATGAGGACGACAGCCCATTCGAGCACCGCTGCCCCGTTGACGGTGAAGTCTTTACGGGAGAAAAATACGACGCTGCGTGGGCTGGCTGGTACCACGCGCTTCTTAGCCACCGACTCATCTGGATGGGAGTCCTGTACCAAATGACAGGCGATGAGGCATATGCGAAGTCCGTCAGAGAGGTGCTTGTCCGGTTTGGCAACACATACCTGAATTACCCAAACGAGAACAACATTCTAGGTCCAGCGCGTGTTTTCTTCGGAACGCTCGGGGAATCTATTTTCGGGACGAAGATCGCGCTCGGCTACGACCTCGTATACGAAAGTTCGTGCTTCTCTCCAGAGGATCATCAGAAAATCCGCGACCAATTTCTCCATCCTCTTGCTAACTTAGCAACTCAGTTCGATGAGACCGTCTCGAATCGCCAATCCTGGTACAATAACGCCGTTGCATCGATTGGATTCGTCACGAATACAAAGGAGCTGCTCGAGTGGGCCTTCAACGGCAAGCGCGGATTCCTTTATCAGTTGACGATTGGATTGCCAAAGAGCGGTTTCTGGTATGAAGGCCCAGGTTATCATTTTTTCACGCTTGAGGCTTTTATTCTTCTTGCGGAGATGGCGCGCCATCATGGCCTCGACCTTTATGGATTGGAGATTGCAGGACACTCTATCCAGAAGATGTTCGACGCTCCTCTTGGGTTCCTCGCACCGGATTTTACTTTTCCCCGGATCAAGGACAGTGGCGGGGGCTCAGTTTTCAGTCCCGAAAAGATTGCAAAGTATGAAGTCGGCTTCGCTCGCTATGGCGATGAACGCTACGGCCAACTTCTCAAGTGTGCATACGAACAAAAGCGCATCAAGCGCGAGCTTGAGTTCTTCTTCGTCTGCAATCCAGAACTTCCGAAAGAACCAACGCCTATCTCCCCGTCTGCGAGCACCAATCTCGAAGGAAACGGCTGCGCCACGCTGAGGGCCAACGTCAACGGCGATGAGAAATTTCTCTATCTTGACTACGGAACTGTCGGTGGCGAGCACGGCCACCCGGACCGACTTGGGATCGGCTACTATGCTCACGGACGCCACTGGATCCTCGATCCCCTGAATCAGGACTACTTTAAGCCCAACCTGCAGACGTGGTTTCGGCAAACCATTGCCCATAATACGGTAGTCCTCAATCAGTCAAATCAAGCCTGGGCGAACGGTTCGCTGAATTTTTTTGGGGAAACCCCTAAGCTGAAGATCGCCTCGGGGTTCTCAGAGAACATTTACGGTGGCGCTTCCATCCGCCGAACGGTGGCCCTCCTCGGTGAATACTTCATCGATGTTTGTGAGGTCAAGGCAGAGGAAGAACGCATCGTTGATTATCCAATCCACAGCTTTGGGGTGCTCAAACTCCAGGGGGTAAATCTCAGCAAGCGGCCCGACGTTCTCTTCGGGAAACCTCCCGGAATCCCAGGGTACGACCAACTCACGGACATCTACAGTGGGATCTGCGACGAGGACTGGATAGCTGATTTCAAGATGGAAGATTCCACTGGTCTGATAATCCACGCTTTAGGCGAGGTAGGTTCTCAAATTTTTTCAGCCATGACGCCTGGGATTTGTGAGGAGTATGAGAAAAGACTTCCCATGGTAATGTGTCGTCGCATTACCGACGAGACGAGGTTTGTTGCACTTCTTGAGGCGTATCGAAAGGCTCCCAAAGTAAGTCGGTTCGGTAGACTAAGTAACAAGACATACGAAATCTTTCTCCGGGATCGTCGGCATGTTGTGCACCTCGACCCTGGCGATAATTCTTACTGGTGCGTTGAATATCAAGCTGACCGAATTGTTCAGATTGATACTCTCCATGCGAAGAGAATAGATTTGGGCAATCAAACAATATTGGAGTCAGCGTTCCCCGTGGAAAAGATCAGCCTCCATTCTGATGGCGATGTCCTACATGCAGAGATAAGCGGAAGCTACACGGAAATACGGCTCAGCGGTTTCCAGATCCAGAAACTAATCATCAATGGTAAGCCACAGCCGTTCACGGAGGTTGAAGGGCGCGTTCTTCTTTACTCGCACGAGAAGAATGGCCTCCCATATCTTGGCGAGAAACGAATAGACTTATTCATTGGCTTGGAGAATCGGCTTTCGCTCCCGATTGCGAATCCATCTTCCCAGCAGAAGTCTATCCCCGTGCGCTTTGAGATGCGGCCAGGATGGAAAGACGACGTAGAAGCTCAAGTGAACGACTGGGGAGGAATTGTGAATCTGCCTCCTCTCCATAAGAACTGCATTCAGAGACGGATTCACCCCGAGGTTCTCTTAGTGGACAACAATTGGATCGAAGAGCTTAGGAAAACGGAACTGACCATCCCGGCGGGAGAGCATGTGTCAGAGTCTCTTCGAATCAAGCTGCCAAACAACCTGCATCCGGCTACCTATCCTGCGCATGTTATCACCGGAGGGACACCATATCCTGTCGATCTCTGTGTGAGGGAACCTCTCTCGGTAAGTTTTTATCTCGCCAATGGGATGAAAAACACTTTGCGTTGCCAACTGGTGAATCACACCACCTCTACACTCAGATCGAGTGTAAAGGTTGTCCCCGACCGAATGTGGAGATGTGAGAAAAGCGAATCGGTCGTTGAGCTGCCTCCTCGGGCGAAAACAACTTTGGACATTTCAATCTTCCACTTAAGCCATGTTTTCGAACACCAGCGGTCGCCGATCGAGCTTGAGGTTTGCTGTGGAGATTTCATCCGACGCTGGAGAAAGGATTTCTACATCGGCTATTGCTTCGAAACATCGGAACCCCCTGTTCTCGACGGTACCTTCAAAAACTGGAACACAAGCGCGCCGCTTCTTATCGATAGCGAGGAACAGATCGCGCGATTGTTGTTTGGGAACCGTCCATGGAAAGGCCCCGCCGACCTCTCAGCCAAGATCTACACGATGTACGACGACGAGTACCTCTATGTTGGGGCGGAGGTG
>JBBIJH010000121.1:0-8095 GCA_037446075.1 Ignavibacteriales bacterium | reverse complement strand
GCCAGCAGTACGGGGCCATCAAGGGCACAATCGTAAGCTCCGAGGATGGCTCTCCGCTGATCGGAGCGAATGTACTTGTCATAGGCACCGTTCTTGGGGCGACCACTTCGGGCGATGGACGTTTTGTGATTAATCGAGTCCCGGTCGGAAGATACAGCGTGCAGGTTTCTCGGCTGGGTTATGAACGGAGGGTTGTCTCTGATGTTGTCGTGCAAGCAGAGGAATCGACACTTCTGGAGATTTCTCTCGTTTCTCTCCCGATTCAATCCGAGGCTGTCGTTGTCACGGCGAGCAAGCGCGATCAAAGTTTTGAAGAGATTCCCGTCAGCGTAAATCTTCTGGATTCGAAGGCAATCGAGGAGCGAAACTCCATCACAATCGATGAAGCGTTGCGGTACGTGCCCGGTGTGAACATGGTCCAAACGCAAGTGAACATCCGCGGGATGAGCGGATATAGCCGGGGAATCGGCAGTAGAGTCCTGCTCCTAATCGATGGTGTTCCACTTCTAACGGGAGATACGGGTGAGATCACCTGGGAGACCATCCCAACTTTTCAGATTGACCGAGTAGAGGTGGTGAAGGGAGCGGGTTCAGCGCTCTATGGCTCGAGTGCGCTTGGGGGCGTCATCAACGTGCTTACGAAAGAGATAAGGGAAGGAAAAGAAGTGAGAGTCCGTGCCTACATGGGGATGTACGATAGCCCATTGTACGAGAATTGGAAGTGGAGCGAGAAGAGCCGGTTCCTCAATGGCGTGGCGGCGAGTTTCTCGGCCCGTTCGGGATCGCGAGCCTTTCTTCTCTCAGGTGGACGAACCAATGACGACGGATACCGTGAAAACGACTTCTACCACCGTTGGCACTTCTTTGGAAAGGTGAAGTACGATTTTTCTCCGTACGAGAGTGCGACTCTTAGTCTCAACCTCTTGAGTCAGAAGAAAGGAAGTTTCTTTTGGTGGAAAGACCTGAAGCACGCGTTACAATCAGATGGAGATCAGTCCGACTTCCACATTACGACGAGCAGGTGGAACGCAAACGCTTCATTTCGGAGTATCGTGAGCGAGAGGTTTTCGTACAACGTCAAAGGTGTCTTCTTCCGGACCTGGTTGCAGAACGATAGCCTTGGAGTGCTTGGAAGTCACTCAAAAGCTCACAGGGCCTACCTCGAGCTTCAAGCCAATCACATTCCCTCAACTTCTCATACGCTTACCTATGGGGTCGTCGGGAACTACGACGATATCGGGGCTGTCCTCTACGGAGATCACGCCGATTTCGGCGCTGCAGCTTATTTCCAGGATGAAGTTCTCGTGAGAGAATCCCTTCGCCTAACCGGCGGTGCCCGGTACGACTACCAGAAGGTCTTGGGACTGCCTGGGGCGAGTCAGGTAAGCCCGAAGTTCGGCCTCGTTTTTTCCCCAACGAAGAAGACGAGTTTTCGCGCCTCTGCTGGTAAAGGCTTTCGTGCCCCATCTCTTGGTGAAATCTACATCTCAGCAATAACCTATGCAGCCCTGGTACAGCCAAACCCCGATTTGCGACCAGAGAAGACTTGGTCCTTTGAGCTTGGTGGAAATCGTTTTGTCACGGACCAAGTCCTTGTCGATGCTGCCCTGTTCTGGAGCGAATTCTCCGACCTTATCGAAGGAAAGGTCTCTTTCGATGTGGAGAAAAATGTGCCTGTCATTAAGTTCGAAAATGTAACCAAGGCGCGCATTCAGGGAGCGGAAATTGGCATAAAGTCGGACTGGTTCAAGAGACTTCTTCATGGTGAGGTCAGCTATACGTATGTTTGGCCGAAAGATCTGACTGAGAACCGGATTCTCCGATTCCGTCCGCGCCATCTTTTCTATGCAGGTGCTTCACTGAGCTACAAAGCCTTAACCCTTGCTGGGGATCTTCGCTACATCAGCAAGGTGGATCGAATCGATGAGCAGCTCGTCACGCTCGCGCAAATCCAGGATGGGAGAGAGCGAGTTGCGATTAAGGTGCTCGACGTGCGCGCATCGCTGGACCTTTCCGTTCTGGACCTCCCGGTAGTGCTCCGTCTCAACGTGAACAATCTTTTTCACTACAATTACGTTGAGCTCATCGGGAACATTGCCCCGATCCGAAACTTCGTCTTTACCGCCGAAGCAAAATTCTGAGTTGGTGAAACGTGTTTGTCTCTTGAATCACAAGGCTTAAATCGTAGAGCCATCTTTTTATGTTCATCGACACCCACGCGCATTTGCTAGCCTCTGAATTCGACGACGACCGCGACGAGGTCATTGCACGTGCGCAACGCTCGGGCGTGGAAGCAATCGTTGTGCCGGGCACGGATCTCAGCTCGAGTAAGCAAGCGATTGCTCTGGCGGAGAAGTACGATTTCATTTATGCCTGTGTCGGTGTTCATCCACATCAGGCCTCAAAGGGTGAGAGTGACGTTTTCGATCAGATTGAAAGACTGAGCCAGCATAGGAAAGTTGTTGCCATCGGAGAAATCGGGCTTGATTTCTACTACGACTTCTCACCGCGAGAAAAACAACTTCAAGTTTTCACAAGGCAGCTCGAGATAGCTGTCCGCCGGAATTTGCCTGTGGTGATTCACACGCGCGAGTCGTTGGTAGAAGCTGTCAAAGCGATTCAGGAGACGCTCAGCGGGAACACATACTGGCGGATGGATCAAACCCCCCCTTACAGTCGATTCCCGGCTCCAAAAGGTGTGTTTCACTGCTACAGCGGCGACGGGAAGACGGCGTGGGATCTTCTCAACATGGGGTTCTACGTCTCTTTCCCGGGGATGGTAACCTTCAAGAATTCTGTGGTAGCCGAAGCAGTCCGGAGTGTTGGGATTGATCATTTGATGCTCGAGACAGATTCGCCGTATATGGCACCCGTGCCCCTCCGCGGAAAGCGGAACGAGCCTGCAAATATCCATTACGTGGCGGAGAAGATTGCTGAACTCTGTGAATGCACTGAGGAAGATGTGGCGAGGTCGGCTCGATACAACGCGAAGAGGCTTTTCGGCATCGGGCCACCTGACCCGCCCGTGATTGCCTATAAGATGTATAACTCGCTTTATCTAAACATCACAATTCGCTGTAACGCAGATTGTGTCTTTTGCGATAGAAAAGGTGAGGCGGTCATCAAGGGGCACAATCTCCGCATCACTCGCGAGCCGACATCTCAGGAGGTAATCGAGGCGATCGGGGATCCGACGAAGTACGATGAGATTGTCTTCTGCGGCTATGGAGAGCCCACGATCCGTCTGGACGTGATCAAAGAGGTCTCAAAGTGGGTGAAAGGGCATGGTGGGAAAGTCCGGCTGAACACGGACGGTCACGCAAACATTATCAATCGCCGAAACATTGTCCCTGAGCTGGTGGGGTTAGTGGATTCCGTGTCGATCAGTCTAAATTCCGTTGACCCGATCCAGTATGGGGAGCTGATGCGCATCGATGGCCCGAGATTCCACAGATCGATGGTCGAGTTTGCGAGGGAATGCGTCCGGCTTTTGCCTGAGGTCGTCATGACGATCGTTGGGATGAATAGCATCGATGAACAAAAGGCGAAGGAGTTCGTAGAAAGGAACATTGGTGCGAAGTACAAGGTGAGGCCGTATTTTTGAGCTGCGGAGGAGTGAAGCAGCAAAATTACAACGATGCTTCTGTGATCGGAACCTGTCTGGAAGCAGCCATCTCCAGATGCTCTGAGCCGCTGATCAGAGATTTTCGGTGAGGCGTGTGAAATTTTCAGAGAGCTGGCATTGAAGCAAATTGGAACGAAGGACCGATTTTTAACCCTATCTGACACATTGCAATGACCAAGTGGGTGACTCGGTTAATCATTACCAACGTGGTGATCTATCTTCTAACTTCACTGCGTCCGGCAATGACCTCAGCGCTGATGCTTGTCCCGGCGCTCGTTCCCGTTCGGCCCTGGACGCCCTTGACATATATGTTTGTGCACGGCGGCCTTTGGCACCTTCTCTTCAACATGTTGGGACTTTTCTTCTTTGGTCCTCGTCTTGAACTTGAGCTTGGCGGGCAGCGATTCCTCTGGCTCTATTTCGTCAGTGGGATCATGGGTGGGGTGCTTTCTACCCTGACTCCTTTCACGGCCATCGTTGGTGCGTCGGGTGCTGTCTTCGGAGTCTTCTTGGGCTTTGCGTACTTCTGGCCTCGCGAGCAAATTTATATTTGGGGAATCTTTCCAGTTGAGGCTCGGTTGCTTGTTGTGATTATGACCCTTCTCTCTCTTTTTGGCGGCTTCTCGGGGGGAGGCGGCATTGCCCATTTCGCTCACCTTGGTGGCTTCGTTGGGGGCTTCGTGTGCCTGAAATGGTTTGAGGGAACATCCCGTGCGGCGAAATTTCGGGCAAAATTTGAAGTCCCTACTCCACGAGCTAAAGACGTGGAGCGCTGGGCGAAGATTCAGCGCGATAAGCTACACGAAGTGAACAGAGAAGAGCTGGATCGCATCCTGGAAAAAATTAAAGCTGCAGGAGTAGAAAACCTGACGGACCAAGAAAGAGAATTCCTCGACCGTTTCAGTCCGGAGTAGCGCTCGGGAGAGGATACACCGTACGGACTCCGCTCGCTCATTTTCGTTTGAAACATGATTCATCAGCCTGCACCCTCTGATGACTAAATCATCACCAGCCTCAAGAACCTGGGTCGTAGTCGGATGGCTCGCCATCGTTCTCTTCGTCGTGATCTACGGCGTTGAGCTCCTGCCCCATCACGGCCCGCCCGTCACCGTTCGGTGGATACGGGAGGAATTTGGGCAGACGGGCCTTATCATCCTCAATATCCTCATCGTCCTCGCATTCCTGGTTTTGCTTCCGTTCCGTCGTCCCACAAAAGGAGTCTGGAAGTCGAGCGGGACTTTCGTGGCATTCGCGATCGCCCTCATGACGGAGATGTTCGGCTGGCCGCTTGTGATTTTTCTGGTATCACCGCTCTTCGAAATCCCTGTACTCGCGCCAAAGTTCTTTCAAACTGTCGGTCATTGGCCCTCCACTGTGGGGACTGCGATGAGCCTTTTGGGAATCGCTCTCATCGCTTTGGGCTGGAGTCAGATCCATCGAGCCGAGGGCCTAGTGACGACCGGTCTTTATCGCTACATTAGGCACCCACAATACACTGGGATTTTTCTCTTCACGCTCGGATGGATCCTCCACTGGCCAACGATCGTGACACTGATCCTTTGGCCAGTCTTGGTGGGAGCCTATGTGTGGCTGGCGAAGCGGGAAGAGAAACAAGCGATACAGGAGTTTGGGTCACCCTATTTAGACTACGCGGCAAGAACTAAGAGGTTTATCCCAATACTTATATACGCCCCGAATTGATACGTACTTGAGAGATGGTTTGTTTCCTCTTTGCGGAAGAAAGGAGGCGAACTATGCAACTCAAGAGTTCCTTGCTCACGATACGAGCCTGTTGGGCGGTCGCTGTTGCTGGCGGTTGCCTCTTGAGCGGCAGTAAAGCCGAAGCTCAGATTCAACAGATACATCCAGGTGAGAGCATTTTCATAACCCAAACGCACCTTGATACACTCATCCATGCTCTTGGATTAGATGATTTCTTTTACTGCGGCTACACCCTCCAAAACAATCACAGTGTAATCACACAGCTGCTTGACCTAAATCTGAGGCAGGACAGAGAATATATCGTCATGTTCCAGTACTCAGGGAACCAGCTTCCGGTGATCCAAACGGGGGGCCCCGGGGGAGGTTACTGTTACACGTCAATCTAGGTTCGGCTTGGCGTTCAGTAATGAGGATTATCCGATGCAGTACCTGACGGAGCTAACCTCTGGCAGAGCTACCGTTATCGACCATTTTCTTACTAGCGATGTGGGCGGCCAGTTACAACTTAGTTCCCTTGTGCACTTTGGCAATTCGGTCAACCAACGCTATGACTACCCCATAGACAACTTCATGCTGCGTATCGTTTATGACCCAACTAACGTTCCTAACATCAGACTGTTTTTTGCCCTCGGTGACGATCTCCAGCTTCCAGATTCCGCTTGGACCTATGACTACTGGGCATCCACTGCACTCAACACTGATAGTATTTTTTATCGTGGTAGACAACGCATGATTGCTATTCTCTGGTCAGTCCGGAGAAGAAGCTTCCATTAATCCCAATGGCCGCACGGGTTACGCTTCTGCGAAAGGGCCAACCCTTTCTGGGAGCTACTAGGATGGCAAGATTCTTTGACGTGAACGACTGCTTCCCGACGAAGGTAGATAGCGCAGAGGCCTTCGCCTTTCCCAGGAGGGCTAGAGCAAGACAAAGAATTGAAGCCTTCACCTCCCTAGTGGATAAGAATGACAACCGACCTCTCCCAAACCGGGAGATCGTGGCACATCTCTACACGGGAACAACGTTATTGGATTCTCAATCTCTGACGACAGACTCGAGTGGTCGCGTCAGGTTTCGCCGGGTACTTCCAGACGGAATCGAACCCGGCGTTGCTGACGTGGTTTTCTTCTTCAGGGGAGATACAGGCTATCGCGCTACCATGGCGTACAAAGATTTCAGGGTGGAGAGTGGGAAGCCAAAAGCGTGGATTGTTATAGGAGACAACAAAACCGGGTCTACTAAATGGGATTCTGACCATGAATCCTCCATTCAGAAAATTGGGGACGTTTTCAGAGGGAAAGGCTATGAGACCCATACGGCGTTTGTCTCGGGAAAAGAGATGCTCAGAGAAATCTTCGATGACCCTTGGGTACAAGCGATCTACATCTATGCGCACTGGGATGGACCCGCTGGCGCTTTCTTTCTTTGGGGGTACGATGATAACGCTCCCCAAAAAGAGAGGGAAGACAGAATAGCCTTCCTGGGAAGCGATCTGTAGGAGTGGGCCTGTGAAAATTTTGGGGCGGATGGCTATCCTCAGATCTTTTTTGTCGCCCTTGAGGGTTGTTCATCGTTGGCCGTAGAAGCTCAGTGGAGACGGCGATTCCCGAACGCAATGATAGTGGGGTATCAGCACAGCGTCATGTTCTATGAGCGACAGCCTAACGCGAGCCGTTATAATGATCTGATTTCTTTCCCAGAGCCTGTGATGCCTTACAGATTTACTCTCTATTTGGATACCTCGAAGGTGGTCGAGCCCTTGACGTGCCCCGTCGGACAGGCGGGAGAGGTTCACCACCTGATGCCATTCGGAGTCCAGAAAAATTCGCATACAATTGCCGACGTGCCCATCACAGGGCTCCCGGAGAATGGAAGTGTAAATCTTTTCACCAGCGAGACGCACAAACCAACTCTCTACTTGACGACACTCTACATCAGTAATGGAAAGATAACAGAATTGACCATCCCAAGCCTTCAGCCTGATTCGATGTTCTTTGTGGAAAGGACGTTTGTTGACTGTTTACTGACTTATGGTAGTACCTTCCAAGCATGGCAGAACGCTCAAAGAACTGGGCAGGCCTTCTTCGTCAGGTCGTATCCCGTTAGTGCAGCTCCGGTGCCATTTGATACCCACCTAAAAGCTGGGTGCGCATACATCGAAGGCGAAAGGATCTGTTGGGAGGAAAGATTGGATGTGACCGACTCTGAAGTCGCCGCAGCGGTGATCGCGGGTTTGATTGCTTACAGGAGCAAGAACGCTACAGCTTTTCACGTCGCTGATACCGTCTACTTGATGTCGAGAGACGGAAGAGCAATCGGCGGATTGATTTCAGGAGTCAGTCGGAGGCCTGAGGGAATTCCAAGCGGTTTCAAGGTACATCAGAACTACCCCAATCCCTTCAATCCGAAGACGACAATCAGATTTGAGATCCCACGGACGACCCACGTTGTACTAACGGTTTATAACGTTTTGGGAGAGGAAGTGGCTGAGCTTGTAAACGGGATAGAACCTCCAGGAGTCCATGAGGTCGTCTGGGAACCAGAGAAGCTTTCTTCAGGGATCTACTTCTACCGAGTGCAGGCCGGGACATTAGTTGAAACAAAAAAACTTGTGCTAGTAAGATAAGACGAGCCGCTTAAGATTGGATGCCAAACAAGTTACCGTCGCTTATTCTTGTACTCGTCGTAGTAACGTTGGTGGGCCGGGTCCACGGCGGTTAATTTGGTGTAGATCTCAGGATCAGAGTACT
>JBBIJH010000120.1:0-8181 GCA_037446075.1 Ignavibacteriales bacterium | reverse complement strand
GTGAGCTGAAAGAGATCTACACGAGCGTGCAGGTCCTGGACAAGAAAGAGCTGCAAATGGTGCCTGTGCCGGCCCAGGGTGACATTCTCCGTAGTATTCTGCTGTTGCCCGGCTTCGTTTCCACGAGCGATGTGAATGCTCAGTTCTATGTTCGAGGTGGTGCGGCTGATCAGAATCTCATCCTCCTCGATGGAATGCGAATCTACAATCCCTTCCACGCCTTCGGACTCTTCAGCATTTTCGATCCAGACATCGTCCGATCCGCTGAAGTTTACACTGGTGCTTTCCCCGCCGACTTTGGAGGCCGTCTCTCGTCCGTCATCAACATCTCCAGCCGAGAAGGCAGTACACGGAGCATGGCAGCAAGATCGAATATCAATTTTCTTTCCTCGAAGCTCCAACTCGAGGGACCGATCACGGAAAACATCCAACTCATCGCCATCGGCAGAAAGTCTTTGTTCTCAAGTACGTTCAAGAATTTCTTGAGAGAAAATGTTCCTCTTTCATTCTACGATGGACTGGCAAAGCTCAGCATCAAGAGCCCGGATTCGCAGGACAAGTTGACTGGGCAAGCCTTCATCAGCGGTGACGACTTGATATCGAGCAATCCGACTGAACCTGACTACTCCTGGAGAACGAAGGCGATGGGCTTCGAGCTGAACAAGCTGCTGCAAGATCGCCTTTTCGTCACGGCGACCCTTTCGGCAGGTCAATTCAATGAGAATCGCGATCCGAAACAATCCGAGAGTGCAACTCCTGCTTCCACAAAGATGGAGGAGTTCACGATCCGGGCGACTGCAACGAACTACACAACGGGCAACAATCTCTATTTCTTCGGGACCGAATTCAACTTTCCAAGTGTCGAGTACAAGTTTGTCAATCGGTTCGGGCTCCCCACAACACTGAAATCCACTTTTCCCCAGGTCGCCACTTGGGCGCGCTATCAGATACGTGCTGGCTTGGTCCAGGCCGATGCTGGCCTGCGAACAGAGGTTGGATATCTCCTCAGAGGGATGCCAGCGAAAGCCGCTCTCCAGCCACGCGCCAATGTAAGCTACGAGATATTCGGGAACTGGAAAGCAAAAGCAGCCTACGGACGAGTCAGTCAGGAAGTGATCACAGCCACCAACGAAGACGACCTGATCCCGATCTTCAATCCATGGATTGCCGTTCCGAGCAAGCTCGAGCCTGAGTTAGCCGACCACTATGTCCTCGGGATTGAGGGGAATCCAATCCCTCAGCTTTCGACGAGTCTGCAGGCATACTACAAGCATTACGGTTCTCTCGTTACCTACAACCGCGATAAGATTGACGCCAGCGATCCTGACTACATCAATTCAAAAGCCAAAGCATACGGCGCCGAAGTCCTGATTCGATTTACCTCTCCCCTGGTTGATCTTTATTCAGCATACACTCTCTCCTGGGTTCGGATTGACCAACGCGGATTCGTCTATCCGCCTCGCTACGACCGGCGCCATGCGCTCAACCTCCTCGCATCCTTTCGTCCTGTCGGGGGACTCGACCTAACAGCCCGATGGGAAATCGGCTCTGGGTTCCCGTTCACGCAATCACTTGGGTTCTATGATCGGCTGCAACTTGGAGACCTGACACCCAATGCGTTTGTCAGAGAGACTGGGCGGCCGTATATGATCCTCGGCCAAAAGAATGCAGCGAGGCTTCCCGCGTACCACCGCCTCGATCTCAGCGTCGCGTATCGGTTGACTCTCCTCACTGTTTTTCGCACGGCAATTGGCGCGAACGTCATCAATCTTTATGATCACAAGAACATCTTTTACTTTGATCGAAAGACTGGGCAACGGATCAACATGCTGCGGTTCTTCCCGTCGGCGAACTTTGTGTTGGAATTCGTGCCATGAAGAGACGTATATCACTACCTGTTGCATTCATCATAATTGGCTCCTTCGTCGCTTGCGATGAAGCCTTCAGTCCTAGCGCACCGTTCCAGCCCAAGATGGTTGTGTATTCAATCCTTTCGACTCAAAGTGATACTCAGTTCGTCCGAGTGTATTCCAGCTACAACCCCGCGGACAACGATCCGTCGAACAATCAGGAAGAACTCCCTGTAACGGACGCAACCGTAACCATTTCGCAGGAGGGAGGGCCATCGTTCTCGTGTCAGAAGATGACGCTTGATCGCCCGGACAAGAGTCGTTATCAGAACCACATCAATGTCTATTTCGCTTATCCCTTTCGCCCCGAGAAAGGAAAGAAATACACGGTGATCGTATCGTCTCCCACTCGAGGGACGGCCACCTCAACCATCACTGTACCCGGCAAAGGCTCGATCTCTCCACTAAATCCATCGGTGTTCAGAAGTCCTTACTCCTCACCGATTCCATTGTACGGGGCCACGGCAACGCTGGCACCCGAAGCAAAAGCCTTCCTTATTCGGATCTATATCGATTACCTCTCACCCCGACCCGATGGGAGTTATGTGCCCACGCGATTTGAACTCCCGATACGAAAAGATGTAATCAGTTACTTCTCTGAAACCTACAAGAAGATCTATCCGCAGCCCATGCTGCGTACGACTTCTCCCAGTGCGCCTGCGCCCCGGCAGTTCCCGTGGCTGCCGGAAATCAGGTATGAAGAAACGGTGGCCTATACGACGAGCGCCCTTGCAAGCATCCTCAAGGACGAGATTTACGAGCATGAAGGTTGCAGTGTCAGGTTTGTTCAGGCTGTGTTCTATTTGACTCAGTTCGATGAACCACTGTGGAATTACTATAGCGTCGTCAACTTGTATCGCGACAAGTTCTCTATGCGCACTGACGAGCAGAACTATACAAACATCAACGGTGGAGTCGGTATATTCGGCAGCACTTCCGTTGACTCATTGCTCTGGCCTCTGCCTGAGAAAATCCCACCCCCACCCCCGATTGGGAGCCTCGGTTGCCAGTGAGCAGGAGGCCGGCGCCGAGCTTTTCTCACGCATGAGAGTTGATTCCGCAATCCGGGCCCTCGCAGAAAGCATCTGCACACCAACGGGGTAACCGCGAACAGGGTGCCCTAACGAGGCGGCCGCGAGTCGATCCTCTGGAACCGAGAGCTTCTCTCACCTGTCGGAATCTGACGCATCAGCCCTCTTCGTTTCCGAAGACTACGTAAGCTTCACCTCTTAATTCCAAAGTCTGAAAAAGTCTGAGGACCTAACCAAGGGATGTATCTCTCCTTGCCCTCCACGAAGCTTGATCGAACTTTTCTTGTTGACACTCAAGCCCAAATCCAGTATTTTTGAGTGCGGGTTCAGTTCACATCAAACAAACAGAACACACCACTTGTTCAAGAAAGATTGACCCGAATGATTCCAATTGCTGAACGAATGAGTCATGCTGGGACAGAGACTGCATTCGAGGTTCTGGTCAGAGCAAAAGCTCTGGAGGCTCAGGGCCGCCACATCATCCATCTGCAAATTGGCGAGCCAGATTTCACCACACCAAAAAACATCATTGAAGCGGCGAAGCGAGCGCTGGATGAAGGCCAGACGCATTACTGTCCTGCGGCGGGAATTCCAAAGCTGCGGGAGCTGATCGCCGAGGAAGTCTCAAGAACCCGAGGCATTTCAGTCAAGCCGAGCCAGGTTGCCGTGACCCCGGGTGGAAAACCGGTCATCCTTTTTTCTATCCTCGCCTGCGTGAATCCGGGGGACGAGGTCATCTATCCCAATCCAGGCTTCCCTATCTACGAGTCTGTCATCAAAATCGTAGGCGCCAAGCCCATGCCACTGCCACTCCGAGAACAGAACGCCTTCCGCATCGATCTCGATGAACTGAGATCCCTCGTGAATAAGAGAACAAAGATGCTGATCCTGAACTCGCCTCATAATCCGACGGGCGGAATGCTGACGAAGGAAGACCTGGAAGCGATTGCCGAAATCGCTGAACCTTTTCACTTCGCGATCCTCTCGGACGAAATTTACAGCCGAACCACCTATGATGCCCGGCATCATTCCATCGCTTCGCTGCCGGGGATGCAGGAGAGAACGATCATCCTCGACGGATTCTCAAAAACATACGCGATGACGGGCTGGAGACTCGGGTACGGCGTGATGTCGGAAACTCTCCTACCCCATGTGGAGAGGTTGATCATTAACACAAACTCCTGCACGTCAACGTTCTCACAGTTCGCGGCCATTGAAGCATTGACAGGACCGCAGGATGAAGTGATAAGGATGAATGCAGAGTTTCGACGGAGGCGTGACATCATCGTCAGCGGATTGAACAAGATTCCCGGCTTCCGTTGCCTTGTGCCACAGGGAGCGTTCTACGTCTTCCCGAACATCACGGGAACGCGAATGAAGTCGAAGCCCTTAGCCGACCTCTTACTAAACAAAGCCGGCGTTGCGTCCCTGGCTGGACCTGACTTCGGCGCATACGGCGAAGGATACATCCGATTCTCCTACGCGAATTCCGTGGAGAACATCCAGTTAGCCCTCGAGCGAATCGCCGAAACCGTGAGCAAACCAGACGTAGCGTATGCAAAGTAAACTTAGAATGTAACGACCAGCCACAGACGAAAGGCAGACACAAATGTTGCAATAAAAACCTTGGAGGATCTGTCATGCACAGAGCATCTCGCTTCGTTCCCCTCGGCTCCTTCGTTCTTCTTCACCTCTGCATCCTTTCCCAAACTCAATCACAACATATCCGGGTCTCAACCTTCTCCATAGTCGCTCGGGACTCTGCGACGAATGAGCTAGGGGTTGCGGTGGCGTCTCGTTTCTTCGCCGTTGGAAGTGTGGTTCCGTGGGCAGAGGCAGACGTGGGTGCAATTGCAACCCAATCGTTCGCGAACACTTCATACGGATGGCGAGGGTTGAACTTGCTCCGTCAGGGCGCTCGACCTGAGGAGGCGCTTAAGATTCTCCTCCGAGACGATGCTGAACGGGAGAAGCGGCAAGTGGGGATTGTGTCAGCAACGGGGGAGGCCGTTACGTACACTGGCACTCAGTGCCTAGCCTGGGCCGGCGGGCGGAGTGGACCGAACTACGCAATCCAGGGCAACATCCTTGTGGGTGAAGCTGTGGTGACGGAGATGGAGAAAGCATTCCTCCAAACGAAAGGCACGCTCGCCGATCGACTCTATGCAGCGCTCCTCGCCGGAGACGCGGCTGGCGGCGACTCACGCGGTAGGCAATCTGCCGCGATGCTTGTTGTGAAGGAAGGTGCAGGCTACGGTGGCTTCACGGATCGCTCCATCGATATTCGCGTGGACGATCATCCAGATCCCTTCAGGGAACTGGGCCGACTTCTCAAGTACGCTCAGATGAACTCTGCCTGGAATGAGGGCTGGACTGCATTCACGAAAAAGAAATATGCCGAGGCACTTGTAGCCCAAGAGCGTGCTGCGCGCATTGCACCAGAGAATCCTGAAGTCCTGTACGACCTCGCCGTCATCCGATTCGCCGCGGGTAAGAAACCGGAAGCACTTGAAGCTCTGAAGAAGGCACTGGCCCTGAATCCGAATCTCAAGAAGCAGGCAGCAGTCGATAACGATCTTGCTGGTTTGAGGGAAGAGAGGGAGTTTGAGAAGCTGATCAAATAGACCCTGTGGCGGCATCACACACTGTGCTGTCGGAAAGCGCACACGGTAAGGATGAAAGAACCCTGAAATGTTAAGAGCGCTCTCGGTGATCATTGGTGTGATTGCGATTACAGCGCCGCTGTCTGCTCAGCAGGCGGATTTGGAAAAGAATGACTCAACTCGAACCATCGACGTAAATCAGGCTGCTTCAACTCAGTGGGTGAGATCTACGAAGCGTGTCTTGACTCCAAGGGAGATCGGGATCTTCCCCTTCCGCGGCCTTCAGAGCTATCTACCGCTGCTACCCGGAGTTGTCGGGCAGAACGGCAATCTCTACGTCCGCGGCGGGAGAGCGGGAGAAGTGGGCTATCTTCTTGACGGAGCGCCGGTAACCAACCGGTTCTTCAACAACGAAGGAGTGACGCTCATTCCAGAAGCAGTCGATCAGATTGAAGTGTACACGGGGGCATACGAAGTGGAATATGGAGGGGCAAACGCGGGAATTGTTCACAGCAGGATGAGAACCGGAGGAGAAGAGTTTGAATACTCCTTGCGTATTGAGAGTGATGACTTCGCAAAGCCGGGGAAAGAGTTCCTCGGCACAACAGCGTTCGGATACCGAAACATCGTTGGAACGCTGAGCGGACCCCTACCGTATGGCGTGAAAATGTTTCTTGCAGCAGAACACCACTACCTCCGAAATCGCCAGGCGATGTTCCTTGAACCTTTCAGGAAGGAAGGTCTGGTGACAGATTCATTCGGTGTTCGCCCGCCAGGGACACCTCTACCGGGATCCATTGACTTTAAAAGAAATTACCTCCCAAACAATTGGTGCTGGAAGAACACTCTCCAGGGAAACTTGCTTCGCAAGCTGAACCCGCAACTGGAGCTGCGCTTCACCGGAAGCTATTCGCTGGAACAGAGCCCCGAGGGGGGAAACTGGCCTGCCGCTCTCGAGAACTATTTTCGGCAGCGACGGAACATGCTCAACGAAACGAGGACCCTCTTCGGATCTCTCCGAGCCTCTCATTCATTGAACCCGAAGATCTCGTATAACCTGAGTCTCTCCTTCTATGACCGATTCGCTACGTTGTCCGACCCAGACTTTGGAGACAACTGGCAGCTGTATACTGACAGCGCCGCGAATGCCGAGAAAGGCTACAGTGGATTCACGTCAAGATATCGTGGCCCGTCTGCCTACAGCACCATCTTCATGTTCCTTTTCAATCACCCTAACTCGCCAAACACGAGGTACACGAAGAATAGCCAATCTCGTCTCAGCGCATCAATGGACTTCGCATCGAAGCTTTCTGATGAATGGGACATCCGAGGAGGTGCCGCCCTTGAACTTTGGAAGATGCGCTCGTATTCCGTCCCTTACATTCCGTATCTGATGGAATATCTGAACGGTTTCTATGGATCGAGTCCACGAAAGTTCTCAAGCGATCTCGAAAGGCGAATATACTTGGCAAGGTACGGTGGCATCGATTTCTATGGCTACGATGTGGATGGAAATCAAGTCGATTCTGGTCTCGATGCTCCTCGGAAACCCCGATTCTTTTCTTCGTACCTGCAGAATAACATCCTCAGTCAAGATCTAAAGTTGTCCGTTGGAGTTCGCTACGATGTGTATGACTTGAGGATGCCTATGCCCGAGGACATTGAGAGACCCCCTGTGGACGATCGGTTCAACTGGATTGAGGAGTCGAAACTCATCGAGCAGGAGTCCATGAGTATCTTCCTGCCGCGCTTCAGCGCTTCTTTCAGGTTGAGTGAGACTATCTCTGTATCGGCGGCGCTCGGGAAGTATGCGCAAATGCCCTCATTGGCGACGTTGGTTCTCAGTCCACTCGGTCTGAATAGCACCGCTAATCCCTTCGTCCGATCGGGCTTCGAATATTTCAGAGGACTTGTTCCGGGGTATTTTCTCAAACCAGAAAAAAGCACGCACTACGAGGTTGCCCTTGAGCATCAAGTAAAGCCAGATCTTGCCGTGAAGATTGGAGGATACTACAAGGAGTTGATAGACCAGGCCCAACTCGCATTTCACGACACTACGGTGGCTCTCCCCTGGCTCGTTGTCTACAAGAATGACGGGGCCGGAACGGTAAAGGGAATAGAACTAGGACTGCGCCTACATTACAAGAAAAGACTAGCTGCTGAGCTCTATTACACCCTATCGGAAGCACGTGGGAAAGGCTCGCATCCAAGATCAAACCTTGGACCTATTGCCTACTATTATCCATTCCCGCCACGGTATCCGGAGTTCGCTTCCCCACTTGACTATGACCAGACTCATCGCGGCACGCTGCTGGCGACCTATGAGTTCCAGCCCAAAGACGGCCCAGTGCTTAAAGGGACAGGCGTCACGCTGCTGCTCACCTTCAACATTGGTCATCGATACGGAAAAGAGGAAGAGATTCGCTACCTAGGTAGCGCATCACCCTGGAATATCGGAGTCCGTTCACTCATCGACCCAAGGGTTGTCCAATTAGCGGAGCCTCCGAATAACTCAAGTACTCCCTGGGTATGGAATCTAGATCTGCAAGCGCGTAAGAGGTTTGAACTCGGTTTTGGGAGTGCCGAACTTTTCTTGAACATCCTCAACGTCCTGAACACAAAACACGTGATCAATGT
>JBBIJH010000119.1:0-8216 GCA_037446075.1 Ignavibacteriales bacterium | reverse complement strand
GGCTGCTCGTTCCGGAGCGATTGCAGTTCAATTCCTATGCTGGGCAGAACGACGCTTACCTGAGCTCGAAATACTTAGCGGGCCACCGGGTGGAGGTCTCGCTACCTCGGCTTTTGGATATCGGACTTGGGGAGTTGGTTGTTTATTCTCGCCGCAATCTTGACCTCGCATACCTCAACCCAGTGAATTTTTTTAAGGCGATCGAACCAGAGTTCCATAATCGTGATAATGCACTGGTCGTCGCGGACGTTGAAGTACACGCACTGAGAAACGTCGAGGTGTATGGCTCGTTTCTCATCGACGACATCCAGATTGATCGAATCGGTACGGATTACTTTGGAAACAAATTTGCTTATAATCTCGGTGTGAGCTATATTGAACCGCTGAGGATAAGGGACCTCGATGTCGGCGTCGAGTATGTGAAGATTGATCCTTACGTTTACAGCCACAACATACTCGAGAACAATTTCACCAACGACGGCTATAGCCTTGGACACCGTCTTGGCCCCAATTCGGACAACTGGCGTTGCCGGGTTGGCTACCGATTCAGTCGGAAGTGGACAACCTCTGCAGAGGTCGAGCGGAGCCGACACGGAGCCAATGTCGTAGACGGGAACGGGAATCTTCTCAAGAACGTTGGAGGAGATGTTGCCTTCGGTCATCGAGTCTATGACAGCCCTGACAGTCCGTTCCTCGATGGGATCTTGACGAAAGGCTTCTATGTTCGCCTGAGGAGTTTGTACGAAATCTTTAATGAATGCTTCATGGATCTTCGGTACGAGTACAGACGCCAGAAGAATGTTTCCCTTGGCAAGACTTCTACTGATCATTTCTTCTTCTGTCAATTGAGGTTTGACCTTTGATTGTGACGACACTCGGCACAAAGAATTTGAAAGGACTAATGAATGTTCGCTAGACGATTTCTCTTGCCTGCTGGCCTCTTCCTTACGGTCGTCGGCTTGATTGTTGGACTGCGGATCAACGACGTCGTGTCGAGCGATACGCTGCGCGACCAGATGGCCAAGCTCAACGACGTGGTCAGCCTGACTCAAAAATACTATGTCGAGGATGTGGATCTTCGAAAGCTCTTCGAAGCGGCGATCAGCGGGATGCTGGAGTCGCTCGATCCTCACTCCGTTTATATCCCCGCAGCTGCTGTACCTCGAGTACAAGAAGAATTCCGTGGAAGCTTTGAAGGCATCGGGATTGAATTCGATGTGATCAACGACACCCTTGTTGTCGTTGCACCCGTTGTGGGCGGACCGAGTGAAGCACTTGGCATTCTCGCAGGTGACAAGATTGTCAAGATTGATGGTGTACCATGCATCGGAATCAAACGTGAAGAGGTGCAAAAGAAACTCCGAGGTCCAAAAGGAACGCGCGTGAGAGTTAGTATCTTTCGCGGTGGTGTCTCCGGTCTCCTCGACTTCGAGATCACGCGCGACACCATCTCGCTCTATACGGTGCTGGCAGCAAACATGGTGACGGACAAGATTGGCTACATCAAGCTGCGACAATTTTCGCAGACAACCCACCAGGAGCTTGTCAACGCAGTCAGAAAATTGAAATCCCAAGGGATGAAAGGACTTCTCCTCGATCTGCGTGACAACCCGGGGGGCTATCTCGAACAGGCCTTCAAGGTTGCGGACGAGTTCATCCCGGCGGGGAAGAAAATCGTGTACACAAAGGGACGCAGGCCGGAATACAGCGAAGAGTATGTGGCCACAGCAGAGGGAGAATTCGAGACCCTTCCACTTATCGTTCTCATCAGTGCGGGTTCCGCCTCTGCGAGCGAGATTGTGGCGGGGGCGATTCAGGACTGGGATCGCGGCCTGATCGTGGGCGTAACCAGTTTTGGAAAGGGCCTCGTCCAGAAGCAGTTCGATCTCCGGGATGGATCAGCATTCCGGCTTACCACGGCACGCTACTACACTCCGAGTGGCCGGCTCATCCAGCGGCCCTATGATGATAAGGGACATTACCGGAGCGCAGTCCTCGAACGAGAGGAAACAGAAGGAGAGAATATCGAACATAGAAGAGAGGGAGCTGACACGAGCCGTGCTGTGGTTACGATCGGGAAGGATACGCTGCGCGTCGTATATCGTACCGGGTCGGGTCGCCCAGTCTACGGGGGTGGTGGAATCACACCCGATTATATCGTCAAGACGGATACGTTAAGTCCTTTGCTGCGACAACTTGCCCAGCGAGGTGTCTTCTACGAGTTCAATTTTAAATTTATGAGCGAGAATGGCCCGATGATTCGGAAAACGTATGAGAAGGATTTTCGGAGATTCAAGGATCACTTCCAGATCACAGACCAGATCATCTCGGAGTTTCGGGCTTTTGCCAAGAATAAGGGAGTTGAAATCAAGGAGGAAGATCTTCGAAAGGACCTCCCGTATCTGAAAGTTCTCTTGAAGGCGACCATCGCTCGTCCTCTCTGGGGGTGGGACGGCTATTATCAGATCCTTTCCGCTGTCGACAATCAGTTCCAGAAGGCTCTTACGTTATTCTCGGAAGCTCAGAGAATCGCTGGGCTGAAATAATGACGCAAGAGTCGCGTGCTGGCTCGCGGCGGAATTCATCTTTCCGTTGCCAGAGCTCGAACTATTTCGTTCTGTTACGATACGCTTTACCCGCGTTGCTTCTCATCTCTTTGGGTGGTTTTGTCTCATTCACGATCCAGAACCCCCCGTCGTCTTCGAGGTCAAGCCCCTCATCCAAAGGAGGCGTGTCGCAGTCTCACGACTCATTCATCCAGGTGGGAGAAGAGCTCTCATACAAGGTGAAGTACTGGTTCATCGGGCTGGGCGCAATCAGAGTGAGAGTGACGGACGTGGTTCAAAAAGATGGCGAGAAGCTTTACCGCGCTGAAGCCTATATCGATTCCTACTCTGGAAATCCTCTTGTGAACCTTCATCATTATTATCAGACTGAGTTTGACACTGCGCTGAACTCCCGCTATTTCTACGGCCGGTGGCTCGAAGATGACGTCTGGAAGTATGTGAAGTACTTCTTCCAGTATCACCGAAATGTCGTCCTTATCGAAAAAGGGACTGAAAACCCTCACGTGCTGGAAGGGTATGATACTACCGAGATCAATCGTCGATTCCAAGATGGGCTTTCTCTGTTGTACTTCGCGCGCGGCTACGTGCTCAGCTCTCAGAAGATGGTGATACCCACCTTCATCAATGAGGAGAAGAAGCGGACTTTCTTTGATTTCCCAAACAAGGTGACAGACGAAGAGATCGATTCCGTTTCTTATCCGATCGACGTCGTGGAGTTCTCAGGTGCGGCAGACTGGGTCGGGATCTTCGGGCTTACCGGAAGTTTTAGGGGCTGGTTTAGTAACGATGCTGCTCGAATCCCGATTGTTGCAAGGATGAAGGTAATTATTGGTAGCGTGAAGGTTACTCTCGAGAGTTGGAAGCGTGTGGGCTGGAGTCCACCGAAGTACAAAGAAGCAGACTGATCGTGGCGAAATCCATTGGGAACTGTCCGAAATGTGTCGCTTCCGGGCGCTTTCTGGGAAAATTCTTGACAAAGAACCTCACAGTCCTTATATTAGCGCGTCAGTTGGACATGGGTGTAGCCCTTTTCCTTTTGAAGACTGAGCCGTCCAGAAAAGGAAACCTCGAAACTGTTCTGTGACATTCGAGAAGGCGGTGGTGAAGCACCCCGCGTGCCTGGCCGGCGGAAACGAGGTACAATCCTTTTGTGACGGCCTAAGTGAATATCGAGAATGTAGGTGGGACACCGGGGCCGGCAATAAGGCAGGAGGCAGCCAGGGAGACTAACGCAATTCAGTTCGGTCTACGGTGTTTACTTTGGCTGCCGCACGCCCGCAATAGAGGAGGCACCTTTATGGCACGTGGCAAAGTGAAGTGGTTCGACGGGAAGAAGGGGTATGGGTTCATTGAAAGGGACGAGGGCGGAGATGTCTTCGTCCACTACACCGCCATCAAAACGGATAAGGAGTTTAAGACGCTAGAGCAAGGAGCGACTGTCGAGTTCGACGTGGTCGAAGGAAAAAAAGGTCTGCAAGCAATCAATGTTGTGGTGGTTTGAAGATCATTCACCAATTGAAAAGCCCCGATTGTCTTTCCCTGAGTGCCTAGGGCGTGCAGTCGGGGTTTTTCTTGCCGATTGGCATCGAAAAGCGGGAGCAAAGACAGAACATGGCGTTTGAGTTCAGTGAAAAGGACTTCCAGAAATTTTCCCGTGTTCTGGGAGTAAAGCCGAGATCGTTTGGGAACAATTATCGGTACGACATCATTCACCAAGCGTCAAAGCGACGCCTGACTCTTGAAATCTATCCCAATATCGCCATCGGCAAGAGACGCGGAAATTTAATTTCGGTCTATACGCCGAGTGCCCATCTGCAATTGCACTTTTGCTCGGGCTACGTGACGAGCGAGACGCTCGGGGAGATTACCTTTATTGGTGAGCACGACGGCAAACTCTGCGGCCTTATCATTGAGAAAGAGGGAGGCTGCTCCCTGTACGCGAATGTTGACCGCGAAATTCTCTCGGGGGATTTTACGAAGCTCGGACCAGAGGTGATGCTGTCAGGGATAGCGCTCTCGTTGACAGAGTCAGTCCTTCCCCTGCCTTCTGGCTCGAAGCCCGGGAAGAGGGGGAAAAGGTAGTCGGTTTGGTGAAACTCCAAGCGGGGAATATTTTTGTCGAGAATGCAAATTCGAGATACAAGGTTTCTCGGAAGGAAACTGCCACGACAGCAAGGTCTGTTTTAGAAAGTGAAGGCTCTCTGTTTCGATGGATCAGTATCGTCTATGTTACAGATCGGTACAGTCGGAGGCTGAACCGTCAGTATCTTTCTCAAGATTATCCGACGGACGTACTTGCCTTTCGAATGGAGGAAGACCCGCTCGAGGGGGAAGTCTACGTAAACCTTGATCGAGCGCGTGTACAAGCTAAGCGGTACCGTGTCTCGTTCAAGAACGAGGTGGGTCGACTGTTAATCCATGGTCTTCTTCACCTCGTCGGTTATCGCGATCGTACACAACGGCTGAAAAGAATTATGAAGCGAAAAGAGGACAAATACTTGGCAACCTTTTGGGTGAGAGATGGACATGTACGAAAAGATTATTGAGATCATTGTCTATCTCGTCAACGAGATACGGAATAACAAACGTCTCGGGGAAATCGACCTGAAAGTTCTCGAGCAGAGCGGTTATACACAGACCGAGATCAGCAATGCGTTCAGCTGGCTGTTTGACAAGCTTGCCGGAAGTGAAGAGAATGCTCAAAGCTTCAGTGGGTCGTCGGGTCGATCCTACCGAATCCTTCATGACGTGGAACGGATGGTGATCTCCCCCGATGCCCACGGTTATCTCATTCAACTTCGGGAACTTGGGATCTTGACCGACGCGGCATTGGAGGGCGTTATCGAGCGTGCAATGATGTCGAACTATCCCTCTGTAGGGTTGGAGGAAGTGAAATCCATCGTCTGTTCTTTTGTCTTTGAGAAGGAAGAAAGCAACAAGTCCGGGAACCGCTACCTATCACAGTGGAGTGACACAATCCAATAAACTCTGAAACATACGTGAAGACAGTGATGAAGAATTCTTTAATCATAGTGGAATCACCAGCGAAAGCGAAAACGATCAGCAAGTACCTCGGCAAGGATTTTATCGTCGAAGCGACAGTGGGCCACATCCGGAATCTCCCGAAAAGCAAACTCGGCGTTGACATCGAGAAGGGCTACAAGCCCCATTACGAAGTGATCCGGGGGAAGGGGGAGGTCATCAAGCGGCTGAAAGACCTGGCCTCAAAGGCGGCGGCCGTCTATCTCGCGACCGACCCCGACCGGGAAGGTGAAGCGATCGCATGGCACATCGCACAGGAAATCGATGGGACGAGCAGCAAGATCTATCGAGTCCTCTTTCATGAAATTACCCAATCAGGGGTAACCGAGGCGATGCGGAACCCTCAGCGCATCAACTCGCACCTCGTCGATTCTCAGCAGGCCCGGCGTGTGATGGATCGGTTGCTCGGCTACAAGATTAGTCCGTTCGTCTGGAAGACGGTCTATTACGGCCTCTCAGCAGGTCGTGTCCAGTCTGTAGCTCTCCGTCTTGTCTGCGAGCGAGAAGAAGAGATCGCGAAATTTGTCCCGCAAGAGTACTGGTCTATCACAGGGGAGTTCAAGACTGAGCGCAGCGACCCATTCCTTGCCAAGCTCGTCAAGATCGACGGCACCGATCCAAACATCCCCGACCAGAAAACTGCTGAGGGATTCGTGTCAGATATCGAGAAGAAGGCGTTTTCGATTGCGGATGTTCAGAAGAAGTTGGTGAAGCGGACTCCGCCACCGCCCTTTATCACAAGCACGCTACAATCTGAGGCGGCATATCGGCTCAGGTTTACGGCGAAAAAGACGATGATGCTGGCGCAGAAACTTTATGAAGGGGTCGAGCTTGGACCTGAAGGCATGGTTGGCCTGATCACGTATATGCGTACCGACTCGACGCGTCTGAGCAATGAAGCAGTGCTTGCCGTTCGAGAATACATCTACAGCAATTACGGCCGGGAATATCTGCCGAAGGAGCCACGGCTTTACAAGAAAGGGAAGAGCTCTCAGGATGCCCATGAGGCGATCCGGCCGACGATGATGCAACACACGCCAAAAGCCGTGAAGAAATTCCTCGATCAGGATCTGTTTGCTCTTTATGAATTGATCTGGAATCGATTTGTCGCGTGTCAGATGAACCCGGCGGAGTTTGAGCAGGTCACTGTTGAGGTGAAGGGCGGCGAGTATCTCTTCCGCGCAACAGGGCTGTCGCCTCAATTCCGTGGGTTCCTTCAAGTGTATGATGATCTTGTGGAGGAGTCGAAGAAACAGGAAGATGAAGACCCGACGTCTAAGGTACCATCGAACGTTCGTATCGGGCAACCTGCACAGCTCCTCAACCTTATCCCTCGTCAGCACTTCACGAAGCCGGCACCTCGGTACACAGAAAGTACGCTTGTCAAGGAGCTTGAATCACTTGGGATCGGTCGCCCGAGCACGTATGCGATGATCATCAGTACGATCCAGGAACGAGGCTACGTTGAGCAAAAAGAGCGGAAACTGTATGCGACGCCGCTGGGGATGGATGTAAACCGGATCCTCGTCAGCAATTTCCCGGAGATTTTCAACGTGAAATTCACCGCGAAGATGGAAGCGGAGCTTGATCGCATTGCATCCGGGAGGCACACGTATAAGAAAGTGATGGACGATTTTTATCTTCCCTTCATCCGATCCCTCGAGCGGGTGGAGAAGAATACGCACCACATCAAACGGTCCCTCCAGGAAGTCACGGATGAGCTGTGCGAGGTTTGCGGTTCGCCAATGGTGATCAAGTGGGGACGGAACGGAAAGTTCATGGCCTGCAGTGCTTACCCTCGGTGCAAGAACACAAAGCATATTGTTCAGGAAGAGCATCAACACCTGGTGGGGATGCGGTGCGAACTCTGCGGCGGCGAAATGGTGATGAGAGCCGGAAAGTTCGGTCAGTTCTTAGGCTGCTCGAACTATCCAACCTGCCGCAACACGAAGCCTCTCACGATCGGAGTAAAGTGCCCGAAGTGCGGTGAAGGGGAGATCACGGCTCGGTTGACGCGAAGGAAGCGGACATTTTACGGATGCACCCGCTATCCGGATTGCGATTTCGCGTCGTGGGACAAGCCCGTAGCAATTCGATGCGAGACGTGCGGCTCGCCGTTCATGGTGTCGAAATACAATCAAAAAAGGGGCGAGTATCTCAAGTGTCCAAAGTGTAAGGCAGAAGTGGCGAAGGAAGTAGAGGTAGCTGTCGGCTGACGATGCAAGAATACATTAAACAATATCGTGAGTATCTCGAAATCGAAAGGAACTACTCTATTCATACCCTCCGATCGTATGAGAACGATCTAACGCAGTTTGCTGAGTTTCTCGGGAGCGAGACCGACGGCGCGGTCGAGATTGAAAATATCACCCATCGCTCCATTCGTTCTTATCTCGGTAATATGTTAGAGGTAGGTTTCACAAAGAAAAGCATCGCCCGGAAACTCGCCGCGATTCGATCGTTCTTTTCTTTTCTCGTGCGCATTGGGGTGCTTCAGAAAAATCCTGCTCGTGTGATTGCGACACCGAGGTTGGAGAAACAGCTGCCTTCTTTTCTAGATGAGGCATCGATGGCAAAGCTTATGGAGGTCCCCAATACTTCCACGAT
>JBBIJH010000118.1:0-8247 GCA_037446075.1 Ignavibacteriales bacterium | reverse complement strand
GACGCGGAGATTGACCTTTTTGAAATAGGATCACACGAGCCTACCGAGGAGGGTGGGGGCGCACGTACAAGCAAGAGCGGTCGTTCGTAGATTGGTTGACTTTTGGGAGCCCTTTGCTTACATCTCCAGCACCAAGAAGGAGGTCAGCAGACATGCAGCGAGCCGCGGTTGTCTTCACGTACGACGACTACCTCACGCTTCCAAACGACGGGAAGCGCCACGAAATCCTGGACGGAGACCTGATTGTGACTCCAGTCCCATCCACCGAGCATCAGGAAATCCTCCTGAACATAGTTGAACTCCTCCGAGGTTTTGTCCGAGCGGAATCAAAGGGAAAAGTCCTTTGCGCGCCAACAGACGTCGTGTTCTCGATGACAGATGTCGTGCAACCAGACATCGTATTTGTTTCGAAGGAACGGCTGCACATCATCACGAAGAAGAATATTGTGGCGGCCCCCGATTTTGTTATTGAGATTTTCTCGGTAGCAATTGAGAAAATGGATCGAGTGGCAAAGAAACATCTCTACGTGCGATGTGGAGTGAAAGAATATTGGCTTGTTGACCCAGAGAGGCAGGTGATCGAAGTGTATGCATTGAGAGGTCGCGAGTTTGGTCCTCCACATATCTACCAAGCGAGCGATTCCCTCAGAACGGCCCTCCTTTCAAATTTCTCCTTCACCGTAGGTCCCGTCTTCCCAGGGTAGTTCACAGGAGGATTCTGCCTAGGTTGGAAAGTGCTCTCTGAAGGCCTCTGCTGAAGAGACCAGAAGGAGTTGGTCTTGGTGGCAAGCCTCTCCTCTTTCGACCAGTAGAATTCACAGCCTTATCACCTGATGCTTGAACAGATCAATCCTCACTTCCTGCGTTAGCCACTTCACGAAGTCCAGCCCGTACTTATTCATAAAGTAGATTACGTTAATTTCCCGTTCCTGCAGACTGCCGAACGGGACGAGGTTGTTAACTACCTTTTCCACCTGTCTCAGAGCGACCTCATTCCTCTTCTTCTGGGCATTGACGGTTTTCTCCTTGAGCACTTGGAGCTGGAACCCTATCTTTGAGCTTGTGGTATCGAGTGCACCGAGGAGCGTGGGGTCGATTGCGTTAATCCCAAATCTCAATTCATTCAGCGAGTCCTTGATCTGTCTGTCGGCTTTCTCGAAAAGCTCGTCCACTTTAATTTCGGAGATTTGCTCGGAAACTGAACGAAGAATCGTCTCGACATTTCCGAAAAAGGAAGAAAGGTGAAGCTCAAACTTCTCCATAATCGCTTCTAACTTTTCCTCGAGGAGAGTCACACTCGCACGCGGATATATGATCGGCATCGGGACGTCAAAGAAGTCATACACGGGCTTCAGTTGCGCAAAGTATGCGACCTCACTGGGGCCTGCCACATACACCGCAGTCGGAAGAATTGTGTCCTGGCAAATTGGACGCAAGACGACGTTTGGGCTGAGAAATTCAGGCGTTTCACCGGCAATCTGTCGGAGTTCTTCTTTTGTTAAACGGCGGCGAGTTCCTTTGAGCGAGTATCCATCTTCAGAAGGCTCGATGAGGTATCGCCCGCCACTCTCCAGAAAGAAAAGATTAACTGGTTTAGCCTTCAGCTGTGCGTGGTAACGCTGCTCCAATTCCGCGCTCCGATCAATGACAAGCTGGCAAACTCTCGGATGCTCGTTGATCTCTCGTTGGAAGAGCGGGCTCATCAGCCTCTTCAGGTCCTTGTTGTTCGAACTGATGAAGATGAGGCCCGAATCCTCAAAGAAGTGATTCACCAGCCCGACAAAAGCCGCGTTCAAACTTATTCCACGTTGGTAGTAGTGACGGACCGTCTCGAGAAGTTTTTGCTTGAACTCCGTGTTGATCAATGCCTCTTCTATCTCTTTGAAGAACGTGTCGATTGACTCCTCCAGCAGGTGTTCTCCCACCGCCCCAAAGTTTTTCTCGCCAGATTTTCTAGCGTAGAGATACTCGATTCTTCTTGGCTGGTTGTCGTGCCCCACGATTCCCACAGTGCTGACTTCATCAAAATCGTGATCCTCGCCTTCAAGCCAGAAGACGGGAACAAACCGATACTCGGGATATGTCGAGTTCAGCCGGTCGGTGAGCTTGAGCGCAGTGATGATCTTATATAGCGTATAGAGAGGCCCGGTGAGGAAACCAACTTGTTGACCGGTGAGGACGCCAAAAGTGTTATCTTCATGAAGGAGGTCGATATTGGCGAGTGTTTTGATGCTGCAGTGGAACTGACGGTTCTGCTCGGCGAGTACACGGACGAGAGTGGACCGATCCCGTGGTTTTCGCCCTACAAGCTCAATGACTTGCTTGAGATGGGATGGATCCTTGAAATTTCCGTTGTAGTACTTCGCTACACGGTCATACAGTGACTCGTAATCGACAAACAGTGAAGAAAAGCCTCCAACGTCGGCAGGGATTTCCCTAAAATCGATTGATTGGACCATCTCGGACCCTTATACGGTGAGGACAGCATGCTAGAAAATCCTGCAGAATATAAACCATTCGCTGCAAAGAAGCAAGGTACGCTGGTCGGTGCGCCAAGATATCGCCTCCTCTCTCCTTCGCTCTCGGCGTAACCTAATCTACCAACCCGGCCTGCTAATTCTTGCCTGCCGAACTTTCGGCTAGCAGGTGAACGAGCGGCTGGGTGGCTACGTCACAAGAGAAACATCTCGGTTTATCCATTCTTCGGTTAGTCATCCTTCTTACCCATGGGCGAAAAACGCTTAGCTCAGTAACTTCTGTCTCAGTGGCACCGTATTTCGATCGAGTCGCCAGAAGAAGCGTTTGTCCTGCCGGGAGGAGGAGAGTTGAACCGGCATGATGTGCATCGTCCAGACGCCAATGGGATGCTGGCAGTGAAGCAGCTTGGGATCGCGACGCCACTTATCCTCAGCCTGCCTTCTCGATTGCAACTGTCGGTTGCGTCGGGGTCAACGGATGGGGAATCGACGCTTGCGTATCAATTCTCGGAAGATGAAATCTGAGAACGTTTTTTGTTGACATTTTGGGCACTTCTTCTTATATTTTCGCTCGCGGCAAAGGCTTTGGGTTCAATTCATTGTAGATCAAAAGGATAGGAAGGCACAAAGAAAAGAGAGAATGGCGGATTCAACAGGTACCTCGACTCTCCCTCCAATCGAAGCAACCCAGAATATCAGCTCCCCACCACCGAAGAAAAAGAAGAAAGCAAAGCTCGTTGCAGTCATCCACGAGGAAGGATGTACGGGGTGTGAAGTATGTATCGAGTTCTGCCCGGTGGATTGTATTTACAAAGTCCCCGGTCCGGAGCATCCCGAAGAGCACGGCTTCCTCAGTGTCAATGGCGTGTGCGTGGTGGATGAGGAGGTTTGTATTGGTTGCAAGCTGTGTGCGAAATACTGCCCTTGGGAAGTGATCGATATGGTAACCCGGGAAGAGCCAGAAGTCGTACCTGCCTGATAGCCGTTCTGACCGTTGAATCTCTCCACGACAGCAGTCCCTAAGTAAAGAGTTCATGCCAGAAGAGAACGTAGGCAATAGGCAGACCGTCGCGCCGACGGCCATTAAGCCTGAGTCCAGTCCTGCTGAAGCACAGCGGTCCTTGAGATCGCCGGGGACCGCTGCAGATGAAGTTCCAACGATCGTCGCAGTGCCTGGTCCGAGAAAAGCAAAGCAGGATCGACCGCCAGCGATCGACCAAGGAATCTGGCGGATGAATCGCCGCAATTTTCTTTCTGTAGCTGGATGGCTCGGCTTTCTTGGGTTCATCTTCGCTTCGGTAGTGGGGGCACTTCGCTATATGTTCCCTCGCGTGCTCTTCGAACCGCCGGAGAAGTTCAAGGCTGGATTTCCCGATGAGTACGTCATCGGCGAAGTGAATGAAAAATACAAGGACGAGCAGCGTGTGTGGATCGTTCGCGAGCGGGAGGGCTTTTATGCATTGATTGCAATCTGCACGCATCTTGGCTGCACACCGCGCTGGTTGCAAGCGGAGGAGAAGTTTAAATGTCCCTGCCATGGAAGCGGGTACTACAAGGACGGAATCAACTTCGAAGGCCCAACGCCACGTCCGCTTGAGCGAGCGATGATCACACTCGCGGATGACGGTCAAATCCTCGTCGACAAGAGTATCAAATTCAGATACGAGCTGGGTGAATGGGGGAAGCCCGGCTCGTTCCTTAAGTACACTGGAACATGAATCAGACCTGTGGGGTCTCCGATACCCCAGGGTTTTTTCACTGACGAATTGATCAACGGAGTTATACCATGCCCGGCCTGATGGAGAAGTTCAGGAAGACTGACGTCTACAAATCAATCTTCCGTCACAGTTATCAGGATACACAGCGTAACCGCGCGCTTCAGATCGTTGACAACGTGTTTCTCCACCTTCATCCCGTTCGCGTGTCGCGCCACGCTACGAACCTCAGCTATACCTGGGGAATGGGAGGGATCACGCTGCTACTCTTCCTGGTGACGATTATCACGGGTGTGATTCTGATGTTTTACTACCGTCCGACTGCGCAATACGCGTATGAAGACATGAAGTACCTGATGAACGACGTGCCGTTTGGACCGCTGATCCGGAACATGCATCGATGGGCCGCCCACGCGATGGTGATTACCGTGATGCTCCACATGTTCCGCGTCTTCCTAACAGGTTCCTACAAACCCCCTCGGCAGTTTAACTGGGTCGTGGGAGTCATCCTCCTCGTGCTGACATTTCTCCTGAGCTTTACCGGGTATCTTCTCCCTTGGGATCAACTGTCCATATGGGCGGTCACGGTCGGCACAAACATGGCACGAGCGACACCGCTCCTTGGGCACGAAGGCCCCTTCGGGCCTGAGCTTGGTATGAGGCCAGATAACGATGTTCGGTTTCTTCTCCTCGGCGGGACGCAAGTTGGCCCTCCCACGCTCCTGCGATTCTATGTTCTGCATTGTATTTTCCTCCCGCTCGTCGCAAGCATTTTTATGGCAGTTCATTTCTGGAGAGTGCGGAAAGACGGAGGAATCTCAGGGCCTGAAACAGTAAAGAGAATCTCTTCATGATGCGTAGCTGCGTACCTGATGTTGCAGCCCGCCAAATACGCCAAATAGCTGAATAGAATGAAAGCTGGCAACGCTGCTTCATCCGGAGGAATGCTGTGTTATTATCGGGGACTGCCTTACCACTTTAGAAGCACGGGGGGGCGGCTTCTTAGAAGCCGGTTCTGCTCAGGTTTGGAGACCGTGAATGATCCCTCGACAATCAATATTATACAATGTCGATGAAGTACACGCCGTATCAAAACTCCAAGATGAGCATCGTGCGCAAATGCTGAGCCGCCTCAGTGCAACGAAATTAGAGTTTGGCCTTTTGATAAACTCTGGACATTGACCCAAGTTAGAGCGTGAGCGATTTATCCTTGCGGAAAAGTGTGCAAGGGGTCGGCGGATCGGGCAACAGGAAGTCTGAGCAAAGCCCACGCACGAACCAAAGTGATATTCCTGTATTCAGGATCTTCGGCGGGTTCAGTAGTTACCATGATGAAATGACAGAGACGATTCCCGTCTGAACTCTCAATACGAACAAACTCGGCATGGATAATCTATTAAGAATCGTTTCGAAGCCGGACAACATTCCGATTCTCGGGCTTCTTATTCTCGTCTTGTTCTTTTTCGTCCTGTATGTTAAAAAGGCAAGATCGAACGACAGGCAGGAGATACCGGAAGAGGCGAAGCAGGATGATAAAGTTCAGGTGTGGCCATTCCTGGTTCGGCTCGAGTTTCTCGCAACGATTGCCGTGATGGCTATCCTTGTTGTTTGGTCGATTGTTGTGAATGCTCCTCTGGAAGAACCCGCCAACCCCGCCATCACGCCAAATCCTTCCAAGGCTCCCTGGTATTTCCTTGGACTTCAAGAAATGCTGGTGTATTTCGACCCGTGGATTGCGGGGGTGTTGTTGCCCACTCTGATCATCGTCGGCTTGATGGCGATTCCGTATGTCGACATCAATCCAAAGGGGAGTGGATACTACACGTTCAAAGAGCGGAAGTTTGCTGTAGCTGTGTTCTGCACCGGTTTTATTCTCTTGTGGGTTTCGCTTATTATGCTCGGGACGTTCTTCCGAGGCCCGGGGTGGAACTTCTTCTGGCCATGGCAGGAGTGGGATACGCACAAGGTCGCCGTCTTGAACAACATGGACCTATCGGAATATTTCGGGATGCCTACGAGGTTCCCCGATAACTCGCTGAACCCCGCTGCGTTTATCTTTGGGGCAGTGGTGGTCCTCGGTTACTACTCCCTGGGGATCTTCTACTATCTCAAGAAGAAGAACTCCGACTGGATGAAGAAGCTTGGGCTTCTCAGGTACAGCATTGTGTCGTTCCTAATGCTGACAATGGCTGCGCTCGTCATCAAGATCATGCTGAGAATCATCCCACCCTTTGTCGGGATCAACCCCGTGAAATACGTCTGGGTAACGCCTTGGTTCAATGTTTAGGCGAGGAAACTCTTTGATAGAAGGATGAAAGGTCTGGAATGTTTTTGAGAAAGAGATCAGAAATTCCAATCGAAGAGCGGAATTACGCACCCATCTATCTTATCTTCAGTGGGCTGCTCTTTCTCGGGACGATCTGGGCTGTTCTCGACGAGGTTACGATTCGTCGGCCGTGGAAGGATTATCAGAGAGAGTTCCATGAAATCGGAGTGAAGAAGCTGGAGGAACTGCGAAACGAAGCATTATCCAAGATCGATTCTGCCAAGTATCGTTCGCTCGAGAAGGAGTTGGATGAAGCACATGCAGCTTTGAGAAGTGCTGCATTCAAGGAAATCGTCTCGATGTTGGAGCAACTGCGTCTTCGGCTTGATCTTCTTACGCGAGACTGGCGCTTTGCTCGAAGTCGTTCGGACGCGGCATACTATGAGTACAAGAAAAATATTAACGAGGGGAGAGAGGATCTAAAAGGAAAAAGGAAGCTGGAAGAACTTGATGCGCAGATCGCTCGTTACGCCGCTGAGATCGATAGCCTGAAGAAGGTTGTTGCCGGGCTTCAGAACGCACGGGGCAAGTACACGGATCGGGTAGATAGCTTGACTGCAGAGATGAAATCGGCAACAGAGGAGGTAAGGAAGTTCTCTGACAAGATCGAGAGGATGAAAGCAAGTCCGATCCAGGTGCACCAGACAGTGCTGAATGATTTTGAGAAGACAGCTTTCGGCGAGCTAAAGGCTCGCGTTGACCGCTGCGTCACGTGTCATCTTGGTTACAACGACCAGCTTTTCGCCGACGCTCCACAGCCCTTCACCACTCATCCTGTTCCAGAGCTTCTGGGCCTCCACAATCCTGAGAAGTTTGGTTGTACTCCTTGCCATCGAGGCCAGGGGCCGGCATTAACAAAAGGAGATGCGCATGGGGACGCTGACCCGTACTGGGAATTCCCAATCCTGAAGGGTAGAGACGTGTATGCTGGCTGCAACTCCTGTCACTCAAGTAACTTGGTGGTGAATTACGCTCCGCGACTTACAAAGGCGAAGCAGCTTCTGATGGAATCCGGATGCTTCGGCTGCCATGAGATCAAAAATTTTTCCGACCTCCCCAAAATCGGCCCTGATCTAAACGATTTGATGGTCAAGGTCAAACCAGAGTGGATTTACCGTTGGATAAAGAACCCGAAACAGTACAACCCGCATACACGGATGCCGGACTTTCGGCTCTCACACGAAGAGGCAGAAGCCGCAACAGCCTATCTCGTGGATATCTCAAAGACAACTGCTTATAAGCCCCGCTATCCAGCAGGGACTTTCAGAGGAGGAGTCGCAGCAAAGGGCAAAGAGCTTGTCGAAAAGGTTGGGTGCATGGGTTGCCACGTGGTCGGTACTGATGAAAGGATGCGGAAAGAGAGGGGTACGAGCTACGACATTGCTCCCGAGCTTACCTGGGTAGGTAGCAAGGTGGATCCAGACTGGCTCTTCGACTGGTTGAAAAACCCAAGAAACTATCATCCAAACACGAGAATGCCGAGTCTGCGGCTTACAGACAGCGAGGCAAGAGACGTCGTTGCTTATCTTATTTCTTTGAAAGATGATCGGCCGGTCGAAGCTGTAGATCTCACTCTCACCGACAGAAATAAAATCCAGAGAGGCTTGAAGGTCATCAGGGATTATGGGTGCTTTGGATGTCACAATATCAAAGGCACGGAGAAGGAGGGGAAAGTCAGCGTGGACCTCTCGGATTTCGGAGCCAAGATGGTCGAGCAGATGGACTTTGG
>JBBIJH010000117.1:0-8395 GCA_037446075.1 Ignavibacteriales bacterium | reverse complement strand
CGAATATCCAAACGCTATAGAAGCGAACGAGAGAAAGGAAATCATTGCTACCGAAGAGCTGCTGGTCGCGACAGGGCGACGGCCGAACACCTCGAGACTCAACCTCGAGGCTGCTGGAGTGAAAATTGGCCAACGAGGAGAGATCATTGTGAATGAACACTTGCAAACCTCGAATCCGAACGTCTATGCAGCTGGTGACGTGATCGGAGATCCCATGTTCGTTTATGTCACAGCCAATGCAGGGGCGTTAGCCGCAGAAAATGCGCTCAACAACACCGGCAGAGTATATGATTTGTTTGCGCTCCCACGCGTGACTTTTACCGATCCTCAAATCGCGGGTGTTGGCCTGACAGAAGCACAGACTCGAGAAAAAGGCTTTCACGTCAAAACGTCCCTCCTTCATGCTAAGGATGTCCCTCGAGCGATTGCGTCACGAGATACTCGTGGATTGATCAAACTCGTAGCGGATGGAGAAAGCGGTCGACTCCTCGGTGCTCACGTTCTTGCCCCTGAAGCTGGCGATGTCATCCAAGAACCAACATTAGCCATTCGCTTTGGCTTGACCTACAAGGATATCATAGATACGTTCCATCCTTACTTGACATGGGTGGAGGGGATCAAGCTCGCTGGGATCGCATTCGAGAAGGACGTTCATCAGCTCTCGTGCTGTGCTGCATAGTTTCAATTGGAGAAAACAATACAATGAATTCATGTTGCTCGCTTCCCGTCGAGAAGATTGCCTGCAACCAGCATCTTCAAGACGGCGAATGCCTCGTCACCGACAAAACCGATGCGCCGCCTTCGGCGAGTTGCCCTGTCTCCCAAACGACTTCGAGCAGAGTACAGGCAAGAACCGTGCGAAGTCTGGTGCGAGGAGAACGGCGCTGGCAGTTGGAAAATGTTCAGTACTATTTTTGTGACGACCCTAAATGTCCCGTCGTCTACTTTTCCAATGAAGATGTACCGTACTTCCGAATCGAAGATCTCGATGTGAGAGTGTTCGCGAAGGACCCGGGGGAAGATGTCCCCGTCTGTTATTGTTTCCAGTGGACACGCGAACGGATACGCAAGGAGATCATCGAAGCGGGCCGGAGCACGGCAGCGATCGAGATCGCACGCCAGGTCAAAGCCGCTTTGTGTTCATGCGATGTGAAGAATCCGAAAGGAAGATGCTGTTTGGGAGACGTAAATCGTGTGGTCAAGGAGGCAATGGTAACTCTTACTTAAAGGCGGATGGAAATGCGGGTCGCCCTATTCGTTCCCCTTCTTCTCCCTGTCATCGGGGCTGGTTGTGTGCAACCGCAGCCCACCGAATCGACCTCGACGGGTAACCAGAACCCCATCATCCGAAATCTTACGGCAGATCCACCAATCATCAATGTCGGCCGCAGTTGTACCTTGGCGGCGGATGCGGTTGACCCGGACGGGGACCCGCTGACGTATCAGTGGTACGCCTCCGCTGGTGATATCATCGGCCAAGGTGCCTCGGTGCGGTATACTGCCTCCTTCTGTTGTACGGGTTCCAATCGGATCACTGTCACGGTGAAAGACGGCCGAGGTGGGAGCGCATCTCGCAGTATCGAAGTGGCAGTGGAGCTTTAACGATGAGGAAAACTCTGCTTCTTCTTGCTGGATGCAGCCTGACACTGACCTCTCTGGCTGATGAAATCCGTGCTCAAGGTTGCTGCACTCCTGGCACGGCAACGCGCGGAGGGATTGAACGGGGGGTTGCACCATTCAAGACCCTGATTGGCAGCCTGAGCTATCAGAATAACAACCTGGAGGATGCATATGAATCCACGCGACACATCCTCGACCCACTCGGGCGAACTGCGACCGTGGAGGTTGTCAATGTAGAGGTAGAGTATGGACTCACCGACCGATCATCATTGGTTCTCATTGCCAGCTATTTGAACAAATCAAGAGAGCTGAGGATTAAGTCTGATCCGAAAGCTGCGCCAGAAACTGCTCGCTTTGCTGGAAGTGGATTTGGAGATGCTGTTCTGCTTGGGAAATATCGGATAATTTCTCCCACACTCACTTCTCCCTTGGAAATTGCTCTTGGGGCAGGAGCGAAGCTGCCCGTTGGCAGGTACCGCCAAGAAGTCAATGGCACGAGACTCTCGATCGACTTACAAGCCGGGACCGGAGCGGCTGACTTGCTTGCCTGGGGATTCCTCCTGAGGAGTATCCCGCAACGACATCTTCGTTTCTTCAGTAGCGCCCTCTATCGATACGCTGGAACGAACTTTGAAGGTTACAAATTTGGGGACGAGCTCCTCGTGAATTTTGGGGCTGAGTATGGTGCGCTGGACTATCTCGATCTGTCTCTTCATCTTAAAGCCCGATTCGCGAAGCGGGATTTCTCGGATGGACGGCTACTCCAAAGCACGGGTGGGGAGATGTATTCCATCGCACCGAGCTTTGTCTATCACGAGGGCAATTTCGCGCTGCGGGGTTTTGTGCAACTCCCCGTCCACCGGAATGTGAGAGGGATTCAGTTGTCGCTCACGCGTTTGCTTGGAGTCGAATTCCAGTATGTTTTGGATTTGAGAAATGAGGGTGATCTCAGAAAATCCGAATCAGAGGCGGCGAGGTAGTATGAAAATCGAGTTCCTTTACTTCGATGGATGTCCCAATCACGAGCGAGCTTACAAATTGCTACAGGAGATTCTCGCGGAGAAGCATATCGATGCAGCCGTCGAGCGGATCGAGATTAAGGATGATGAAGATGCTGTACGCCACGAATTCATTGGATCGCCAACGATTCGCATTGATGGAGTCGATGTCGATACTGTAACTGGTGAACGGCGTTATGCGAAAACCTGTCGCGTCTACGTGGTTGATGGAAAGTTGGCCGGACTTCCGAGCAGGACAATGATTGAGAATCTTCTCTGGGCAGCAGAAAATGCTAGATTCGGGAAAGGCTGCTGCTAACGGACGAACTGTCGGCGAAATCAAATTTCCTCGAAGTGACATGGAAGAGGCACTTCAGGCCCTGCTCGAATATGGATATGTGATTCTCTTTATCGGTATGTTCCCTGATGCGTCAGGAATTCCTTTTCCCGGGGATTTGCTTCTACTCGCTGCGGGATATTTGGTCTACCGGGGAGAAATGATCCTTGCCGTGGTTATTCCCGTTGCAGCTACCGCTGCAGTGACCGGAGACAGCTTCACGTTCAGTCTTGGTAAAGCCGTTTGCCGCGCCAGAGGTACTTTCCTCCTTCGCTTGTATTGCCGATGGACGGAATGCACCTATTCCAGCAAAGATTGCTTTCAAAGAGCGTGTGACGCCTTCAAGTCGCTTGGCAAAAAGTCGATAGTCCTGTCAAAGTTTATGTGGGGTGCACGAGAATTTATTCCCCCCGTTGCAGGACTTTCTGGAATGACGTATCGCCATTTTCTCTCGATGGATGTCATAGGCGTGCTGCTCTGGATCGCGTCGTTTGTACTTGCCGGCAGATTTCTTGGGATGCAGGCAGAGGTTCTCCTAGGTCAGTTTGAAGACACAGTGATGGTTCTGTCCGTGTTGACCGCGGCGGGGTTCGCTCTTATTTTCAGCGTCAGGAACTTTAAGCGAGCCTACCTCGGGAAGACGGTGCCCTCGACTAAGGTACCAGAGCAACTCAAGGAGTCTGCAAGCAAATCCGAAGTCATCAACACACCGCGAGATCCAAACCGTCAAAATCAGGAGGAGGTATGAAAACATTATCTTTTCTCGCCGTCGCATTCCTGTTTACAATGAGCGCTTCTTTTCGAGAAGGAAATGAAAAGAAGGCCCTCAATCTTGAAATTAAAGGGATGACATGCAGTGGTTGCGTGAAGATGATCGAGGCCTCTCTAAAAAAGATCGACGGCGTCACTGGAATCCAAATCAACCTCGAAAAAGCATCGGGGGTCATCCGGTACGATGTCAAAAAAGTTAAAGGAGAAACTATTGTCGAGGCAATTGAGAGAGCGGGTGGGAGATGGCATTCCTTTAGAGCGAAAAAAGTGATCGCCATTGAAGGTGCTGAGAAAGAAGATCTCCCCGACTGCTGCAGGCCACCGAAGGGGAATTGAAATGAAGAATGTCGGAACGTTCGTTCTTGGAGCCTTGGCACTGAGTCTGTGTTGTGCAGCGCCGCTCATCATAGCTTGGCTTTCCCTTGCAATACTCGCATGGCTCACCAGCAGTGTAGCGTTGGTCTCCCTTGCCGTCGTAGTGGGAACCGTCTTGACGATTGTCTGGATCCGAAGGCGGCAAAAGCGGCGACGCGAGTGTGAAGATCCCGAGGAGAATAGTTGCTCTCTTCAGGGTCCAGATTCTATCCCCCAATCCATTTCTTTGACGGAAGGATCCTAGCATCAAGGCTTTCAAATGATGAATCAAAAAATTCTCTCAGTCAATGTCGGGGAGGCTTGTCAGACAGAGCTTGGTGACTTATTGAGGCGGGAAGGTTTCGAGCTGAGCACTTCAGGAAAGGGTCAGGATACGATGGAGACCATCTCGCGCGGGTTGTTCGATGTCGTCCTGTGCAATGTAAGTGGTTTCGCAGACGGGGGCCTCGAGATGCTCCGCCGATGCAAGCGAAATTGCCCCGAGACAATGTTCATCTTGATTGGTGCAGAAGCATCTGTTGAAGTCGCCGTTCAAGCAATGCGAGAGGGGGCGTTTGATTACCTAACGAAAGTCCCGAGGCCTGAAGAACTTTCACTTTTGGTTGCGCGTGCTGTCGAGCAGAAAAAACTGTTGTACGAGAACACTCGATTTCGTGAGGAACTGGGCGCCCGATACGACTTCAGCCAGATCATCGGAACAAGTTCAGCTATTCGGTCGATACTCGAAAGGATCAAGCGCATCGTGAACACAAAAAGCACTGTCTTGATCACTGGTGAAAGTGGGACCGGAAAAGAATTGGTCGCCAAAGCAATACACTATAACAGTTCGCGACGAAACCACCCGATGATCACGATCAACTGTGGATCGATTCCTCATCACCTCCTAGAGAGCGAGTTCTTTGGTCACGTGAAAGGAGCTTTTACAGGCGCGATCTCATCGAAAAGGGGACTGTTTGAGGAAGCAAATCATAGCACGTTATTCCTCGATGAAATTGCAGAAATGGATCTCGATCTCCAGGTGAAAATTCTCAGGGCAATTGAGGATGAGGAAATTCGGCATGTCGGGGATACTCAGCCAATACGCCTTGACCTCAGGATCATCGCAGCAACGAATCGTGACCTTGCCAAAGCCGTTGAAGAAGGGAAGTTTCGAAAGGATCTATTCTATCGTCTCAACATTGTGACCATTCACATACCACCGTTACGAGAACGGCGAGAAGATATTCCGCCGCTGGCAAATTTCTTCTTAGAGATGTACAGGCGTAAGCATAACCGAAACATTCAAGGCTTTGCAGCGGAGACGCTGCGGCAGTTGATGGATTGTGATTGGCCCGGCAATGTCCGGGAATTGGAGAACGCTATCGAGCAAGCTGTCGTGATGACGGATGAACCCTGGATTAAGATAAAAGACATTTCGTGTCTCTTGCCCGAACGGAATGGGGGTATCCGTGTTAGCCTTCCAGCCACGGACGCCAAGTTGAAGACAACACTCAGAGAGCTGCAGAAAATAGCTGAACGCGAATTGATTGGACGTGTGATTCAAGAATGCGATGGGAATCGTACACAAGCAGCGGCGAAGCTTGGAATCAGCAGGCGGGCGCTGCTTTACAAATTGAAGGCGATGAAACTAAACGATCAGAAGGTTTGAGTAGCAACAAGGACTTCACCTAAAAGTCCCACGATCGTGAATTTTCCCCGCAACAGCCGCGCAAACAGTTTCGCACCCTAAATTCCCCTTCTCCGTTAGCAATAATTATCATTTCACCCCCCCCAGTTGAAATCGCTGCGCATCAACATGCGCAGCAACTCTTAGTGCCTACTCGTTGTCAATAGAAAGTCTAGCTAACTGAGCGAATTTCAAGCCATGAGTGCAACCTTGCAGTAGTGGTTTCATGGCACACGGTTTGACACCTACATCAGAAGAAATGAGACCTAAAGGATCAAAAGTTTGCCAGGAGTGAATGATGAAACCGAGAGCAATTAGCGACAGAGAATTCGAACGAGAAGTACTGAATTCAGATAGCCTTGTCGTTGTACACTTTTGGGCCGCGCGGTGTCGCCCGTGTAGAATCGTGCTTCCAATCCTCGCCGTGTTTGCCCAGGGGTACAGAGGACAACTCAAGGTTCTTACACTGAACGTCGAGAAGTACCCAGAGTTAGCAAGAGAACTTGGCATCGAAAGAATACCAACACTCCTCTTCTTCCTCGGAGGAAAGGTCCTAGATAGAGAGGAAGGATTTTCATCGCTCAGATACTTAGAAGCGAAAATTCAGCGACTTGTCCCTGTGCCTGATTGTAACACGGATTCCGAACCTGGGTATTGCAGCTGCGGAAGTGCGTAAGGCCCTCCGTGTTAGGCTAGAGTTCTATAACAAAAAAACGTCTCACAGCCACTTCAAAAATAAGGAGCAATTACCATGAGAAGAACGATATCCATGTTGTTGCTATCGACGATAGCCATTCTGTTCCTAAGCCTCACCAGTTTCGGTCAGGTTGCGGGGAAGAATCAGCTGAATGCCCGGATTGTTTCAGAAGGAATGATTCTCGTCGGAGACCAATCAAAAGACTCGCAGCTTGGTCCGTACTTTGGTGGAAGCCTCGGATACGGGGTTGGGTACGGGGTGACACTTTACGTGGAGTCCGGTTTTGGCTGGACGAACTACCACTCAGCCGAGGATCTGCGGCTGGTGCAAATTCCTGTCCTCGGTGGTATCACCTACAACTTCGGCGACCTGTGGAAGTCAAAAATCGTTCACCCATACGTTGGTGTTGCCGCTGGGATACAGAATTATCTGCTCCAACAAGATTGGAACACCATGACTATCCAGGGTTCCGAGCAAAAGACCACGAGCTTTGCACTCGAAGGTCTCGTCGGGGTCAACTTCAGAATTCCTGATTCACCAGTCGGCATCGACATCCGAGCCAAATATGATCATATCTTCTCAGACCGCGACAGGGGAGTCGGTCTGGAACGCCACGATTGGAACAATATTGGAGTCGGGCTCGGCGTCTCATACAGCTTCAATCTCTAACGGGGTTCTGGTGCCTCTCGTCCCCACGGGGTGGTGGGATCCATCAATCGCGGTGACCGGCGAGAGGCACCAATCCATTATACAAAACTCTTCGCCCTTGCGCTCGAACTAGTATCCTACAGAATAATCAACCACCAATAATAATCACATCTCATAAAGGAGAACGAATCATGGGAACGGGAATCGAAGAAATGACAAAAACTTTGGCAGCTTTGCCAGAGAGTGCACGGAAACAGGTGCTGACGGAGCAGCTCGCGAAATTTGCACAATCGTCTCTTGAAGTACGGAAGGAAGGCATATCATCGTTGCTCGAAGGTATCTGCAATCTTCCTGAAGCGGAATGCAAGACGGTTGCGAAGAGCCATCTCCATTGCCTCTGTGAGCTACCCGAGCATCACCAGCAGCAGTTGATCCCACTGCACGTCGAAGTACTGAAGGCCGCTCCGTTGAAGCACAGGCAGATGGAGATCAGCGCGGCGAAAGGGCTGATACCCGCGCTAACGCCAGTGCAGCGTGGGATCATCCAGCAGTTTCTGTCTCAGCTATCAAGTTGATGATTTAGAAGTTCGGTCAGCGTCTAATGCACGTCAATCTCAAGACCATATAAGGAGCAACAACAATGAGACATCTTTTTATTCCTAGCAGAGCAATACTTGCAGTAACCGTCCTTCTCTTTGTCGTTCTTGTACCAGCTTCAACAAGCCTGGCACAAGATCGTGTGGACAAGGTCTCAGCACAAGGCTTCAATGCTACTGTGAAAGCAATCGAGACCGCACTCAAGAAAAACGGGTTCATGATCGTCGCCACCATCGACCATCAGAACATGCTGAAGATGGTCGGGGCAAAGATCAAAGGCTCGAAGACCATCGAGTTCGGCAAGCCGGACATGGGTAAAATGCTGTTGCCAATGGCACCAGAAGCCGGACTTGAGATGCCGGGCCGTTTCTACATCTGGGAGCGGAACGACGGCAAGACAGTGGTCAGCTATTACAAACCGTTCGCCGGATTCAGTAAGTATGGAAACGAGATGATGACGAAAATGGGTAAGGACATGGACGGAATGTGGGAAATGATCATCAACGATGCCACGAAGTGATCTTTAACGGAAGAGAGATTGAAGGTGCATCTCTTCCCTTCCGCTGCAAGTCTAACACGAGGGGCAACAGATGAGTTGCAAATGTTTAATTTCCATGAGTAAGGAGATTGTTATATGCTCATAACGTACAGTGACATTGTTTTCGTCCTTTTTGGTCTCGCAACCA
>JBBIJH010000116.1:0-8745 GCA_037446075.1 Ignavibacteriales bacterium | reverse complement strand
CGAAGACGAAATCGTATATCAGAATAGCTACAATCTCAACCGGAGATTCTACGCCTCCACTGGTGAGAAGCGAGCCTTCGTGCTTTCACACGGTAAGAACATTCTCGTTCTGAAGATGGTTGGCTATGGGGATGATGTCATTCGATACTACAAACTCGAGAATTTTCACGCGCACGTCTGGATCGGCCATCATCGCTATCCAACAAAAGGCAGAGTCTGGCATCCGGGCGGTGCACATCCTTTTGTAGGACTTCACGAGGCACTGGTACACAATGGAGATTTCGCGAACTACGCCTCGATCTGTGAATACCTCGCTCAAAGAAACATCTATCCGCTTTTTCTGACTGACACTGAAGTCTCCGTTCTGGTCTTCGATCTTCTTCATCGGACATACGGATATCCGCTTGAGTATGTCATCGAGGCACTCGCTCCGACGACAGAGAGGGACTTTTCACTCCTGCCGCCTGACAAGCAGCGAATCTATCGCATGCTGCAGGTGATGCACATCCATGGCTCACCCGACGGCCCGTGGTTTTTCCTCATCGCGCACTCGGCGCCGCGAGAAAAAGCTTACCGTCTCATTGGCATTACCGACACGAGCATGCTTCGCCCACAAGTGTTCGCCTTGCAACAGGGGAAGGCCAGCATCGGGTTCTCGGCCTCAGAGAAGCAAGCGATCGATGCCGCACTGGAAAGTCTGGCTTCTGAGGACCCTGACTTCTGGCCCTGCGCCGATCGCTACTGGAACGCTCGCGGCGGCAGTCATACGGACGGAGGTGCCTTTATCTTCACTATTCGGGCTGATCGTGATGGAGAAGAACCATCGCTGCTCTGCACGGATAAATTCGCTCGCGTCATCACGATTGACACGCGTAAGCATCCCAGGGTCGTTTCATCCCGCCAGTCTACCGTGGAAAAAGTCGGTCCCTTGTCACACTCACCGGAAGATTCGGCAGAGAAGCTGTTTCACTCTGTGCGGGAGCAGTTAGCTCACTGCAGCTACGAAGACCTCATCGGTTTTCTGGAATACCTCACCAGAAGCAGCGACACCGATTTGCGACGGAGACGAAGTATTGAAGTCCTGACTTTGCTCATGGATCGGCGCTATCCGACCGGGAGCCTTCGTCGCAGTTCACTTTTGGCGCTGTACGATCAAGCTCTCGAGAAAATCTTCGACTCGATAGCAAGAGAACCTTCAGACCTTTTCACTTTCCACAGGTTTGGACAACTGCGACCGCGTTCCATCCAGCCCGAACAGACCGTCGGCATCGACGCCCGAGGATTTCCGGCACAAGGCGAAAACTCGCTGGCGCTAGAAGTGGTAAGGCTGCACCGGGATGGATTTTGGAATATTCTCATCAGCGCTGCCAGGGGTCACCGTTTCATTGGCAATGGCCTTGGTCCAAACAGTCACGGCGTACGAATCGATGTGTATGGTTCTTCTGGTGATTACCTCGCCTCAGGGATTGATGGTGCGGAGATCTACGTGCACGGAAACGGCCAAGATCAGCTGGCGCAAATTATGAAGAGCGGTAGACTCGTCGTCTTCGGCGATGTTGGTCAAACGTTCCTTTATGCAGCGAAGGGTGGATACGCCTATATACTTGGGAATGCAGCGGGCAGACCGCTCATCAACGCGGTGGGAAAACCTCGTGTCATCATCAACGGCACGTGCCTCGACTACTTAGCAGAGTCTTTTATGGCGGGGGACCCTCTCAGCGGCGGCGGGTTCGTGATTCTCAATGGTATCTCCTTCGATGAGGATGGAAACATCATCGATCTGGCAAGCCCTTATCCTGGTGCGAATCTCTTCTCGCTCGCCTCCGGAGGAGCCATCTATCTTCGAGACCCGCACGAGACAGTTTCCGAGGTGCAGCTCAACGGTGGCGAATTTGCCGATCTCACCGAGCGCGATTGGAATCTGATCGAATACTATCTTGAGGTGAACGAAAAACTCTTCGGGATTCCAGTTCAGCGACTACTTCAGGTTGACGGCAGAGCGCTTGCACCAGATAAGGTCTATCGAAAGATCCGTCCTCATGCCCATCACGCACTCCAAGCTGAAGAAGCGTGGGTCAGGACAATGCCAGAATACGCCCAGACGGAGTCCTGAAAGCCCTTCGGCATAGAAAGAGACTCAGACCCATAACCCACAATTCATCCCCAACCATCACTAACCTCTCGGAGGATTTATGAGCCGCTCCATCAAGTCACTCACAGTCCTCGTTGTAGCGGCAGCACTCATAGGTTCCTGTCAGGCCCCCCAGACGAATGTGGCTGACGTCAGGAAAGCCATAGAAGAGGCCGATGCCCTCCAGATGAAAGCGTTCGCTGATAAGGATCTCGCGGGGATGATGGCAAACTACGCTCCCGATGCCGTCATTTTGCCTCAGAATGGTCCAGCGGTAACTGGCAAGGAGAAGATGGAGGGGATGTTTAAGGAATTCTCGGAAATGATGACGGACATGAAGTGGTCCATTACCAAGTTCAATGCGAGTGGGGATATCGCCTACGAAGTCGGAGAGTACACAGCGACAATGCAAATGCCGGGGATGGCTCCCGCACCCGACAAAGGGAAATTCGTCACCGTCTGGAAACGTCAGCCTGATGGCAAATGGATGATTGCCGTGGACATCTTCAACACGGATCTGCCAATGCCAACGCCGCCACCCCTAGCGCCGAAGAAGAAATGATACTTCGTGAAGCACAAGATCAGCAAGGGTTCCCTTACAGCACCATTTAGATGTCTGACCCCGGCTCGTGTAGCCACGTGAGTCGGGGTCGACTTAGTTTCGATCGCGCCCATTCGGAGCCGCCTGTCTGGTTCAGCTCACTCTCTGTTGGTCACGGACTTGTACATGAGTGTGACGCAAAGACCCAGAAAAACTCTCTGATCAGAGATCCCCCATACCTTAGATGACAAACACAGACGCCGTACGGAGACTTTCAGTCAGCAGCACAACGCTCCTCCTCGCGCTGGCTCTTTTCAAGCTCCTTCTTCATTTCTTCACGAACGGACAGTATGGCTACTTCAGGGATGAATTCTACTACATGGCCTGCGGCCAGCACCTAGACTGGGGATACGTCGATCACCCGCCGCTGATCGCATTCATCACTGCTTTCACAAGATGGATTCTCGGTGATTCACTCTTTGCTCTTCGGTTCTTCCCAGCATTGTCGGGCGCAATCCTGGTTTTCCTGACGGGTCTGTTCGTGCGCGAGCTCGGGGGAGATCTTTATGCGCAAGCCCTCGCAGCTCTGGCAGTCATCATCGCGCCGGTGTACCTGCTGACGCACACTTTGTTGACGATGAACGCATTCGAGCCGCTCTTCTGGACTCTGGCAGCTTACTTACTGCTTCTCTCCATCAAGAAAGACAATCCCCGATACTGGATCGGGATCGGACTCGTCGTCGGCATCGGTCTGATGAACAAACACTCCATGGCGTTCTTCGTGCTGGCCCTTGTCGCCGCGCTGCTTCTTACACCTCGCAGAAAAGTACTTCTATCGAAGTGGCCGTGGCTTGCTGGAATTCTGGCTTTGATCATCTTCCTTCCGAATCTGCTCTGGCAATTCAAGAATGACTTTGCTACGCTGGAATTCCTGAGAAATGCAGAGATGCAGAAGAATCTCCCTGTCTCTCCACTTGAGTTCTTGAAGCAGCAGATTTTGCTCCTTCATCCGCTCTTGTTTCCGCTCTGGCTGCTTGGATTGTACTACTATCTCTTCTCAAGAGAGGGCCGACCTTATCGTCCGCTTGGATGGGGTTACTCCCTGCTGTTTCTGCTCTTCATTGGTATGAGAGCGAAAGCCTACTATCTCGCTCCGGCGTATCCAATCCTCTTCGCTTCTGGAGCCGTGGCAGTGGAGAATTTTCTCCGAGCCGTCAACTGGGGCCAGCTGAGACCAGCCGTCATCACTTTAGTCCTTGCGGGCGGAATTGCGCTAGCTCCGATGGGTCTGCCTGTTTTGCCGGTTGAGGCATACATCAAATACGCCGAGTTTCTTGGCGCCGCACCGCCCAGAATGGAGCGATCAAAATTGGGGAAGCTTCCGCAAGTATATGCCGACATGTTCGGATGGGAACATATGGTGACAGAAGTCGCCCGAGTGTATAACAACCTCTCGCCGGAGGAAAAAGCCAAGGCGGCAATCTTTTCCAGCAACTACGGCGAGGCGGGTGCCATCGAGTTTTTCGGTGCCCGGTACGGGCTACCTAAAGCGATCAGCGGACACAACAGCTACTGGCTTTGGGGTCCACGACGTGAGGATATAGAGATAGTCATCACCGTCGGCGAGAGACTCGAAGACGTCAAAGAATCATTTCACGATGTGCAGCTTGCAGCGATTATCGTCAGTGACTATGTGATGCCTTATGAGAACAATCTTCCGGTGTGCATTGGAAGAGGTATGAAAAGGTCGTTGAAAGAAATTTGGCGCGCCGCGAAGAAGTTCATCTAGATTTGCAAGCAGAAGGTCATTCTCGAGTCAAAAATCTTCTCCAATTCTTTGTGATTGAACAACCCGGCTACTTAAGTACAGAGGCAACCCCATGGAAACACTAACCCAGAGCATTAACAGAGAGCTGGACCGCCGACAATTCCTCGCGATGGTCGGCAAAGGGATCGGATTGGCTGCCCTCTCCTCGGCCTCCATTGCTACTTTGCTGGAAGAGGTTCACGCGGCAACGAGACGCGTCGACCACCTCACACCCACGGAGGCCGCCGCCGATGAGGACTTCTGGTCCCAGATCCAGCAAGCGTTCACCGTGACCAGGGGGATCATCAACCTGAATAACGGCGGTGTCTCCCCCTCTCCTCGTATCGTTACGGAAGCTCTTGTTCGGTACATCTGGGAACAGGAAGATGCCACGGCCTACACAATGTGGCAAATTTTGGAGCCGCAATCGGAAACGATCCGCGCAGCGCTCGCTGATATGTTCGGATGCGACCGAGAAGAAATCGCCATCACACGGAACGCGTCAGAGTCGCTGGAGATTCTGCTGATGGGGATGGATTTCAAGTCGGGAGACGAGATTCTCACCACGACGCAGGACTATCCCCGCATGCTCACGACGCTCCGCCAGCGAGAACTGCGCGAAGGCCTCGTGTTGAAGATGATCAAAGTGCCTACCCCACCCAAGCATCTCGACGAGATCGCAGAAGCGTTCGAGCGAGGGATCACAAAGAGAACCCGCCTTATTCTCATTTCGCACGTCATCAACATCACCGGTCAGATCACGCCTGTGAAGGAAGTATGCGAATTGGCTCGTTCCAAAGGAATCGATGTCATCGTGGATGGGGCTCATTCCTTCGCCCATTTCGATTTCCAGCAGAAAGACCTGCAGTGCGATTACTATGGGACGAGTTTGCATAAATGGCTCTGCGCTCCGAAAGGCACCGGACTTCTCTACGTGAAGCGAGACAAGATCGAGAAGATCTGGCCGCTGATGGCTGCTGAGAAAAAACAAGCATCGGACATCCGGAAGTTTGAGGAGATCGGCACTCACTCTGCCGCACCGAAGCTCGCGATCGGAGAAGCGATCCTCTTCCACAACGGCATCGGTGCAAAGCGGAAGGAGGAAAGACTTCGCTACCTCTCCCGCTACTGGATGAATCAGCTGAAGGACTTTCCGAACGTGCGCTTCCACACCTCCTTCGAGCCGAACCAGTCGTGTGCCATTGCCAATGTCGAAATCGTGGGCGTGGACCCGGCTGCACTGGCAAGTTATCTCTTTGACAAGCACAAGATCTTCGTTACGTCAGTCATCCACGACGAGTTCAAGGGGATCCGGATCACACCACACATTTACACAACCTTGAAAGAACTCGACCAGTTCTGCGACGTGATGGAGATGGTGGCAAAGAAGGGATTGCCGAAGGGGTGAGCCTGGATCGGAGATCTAGGATTTGGGGAATAAGGGAAAAAAACTTAGCATGCGTTAGTGCTGGAGAAGCCGCGTGCAAAGATTAGGCCGTCACGGCTCCGGGAATTTCCGCTTGATCTTTTCGTTGAGTATGTGTTCTCGTCCTCGATAGCAACGAGGGACGGGAGAAGATCGACTAACACTACTTGGAAGATCCCCTCCGCCAGCTACGGGAGCTGTAGAACTTGGCTGACTCTTCGACAGATGCCAGGACCTTTACCCTAAGCGCAAGACGTGGGGAACGAATTTACTTTGCCTGGAAGCACGCCTTGCCGTGGTCAAGCTGGATATAAGGGCACCGCAGTTGAGGGGAGACCCACGGCAAGAGACGTCAATGAGAAACCGTGAACTAACCTGATCAGGGTGGTTGATAGGAATGAATCTAGTTCTCATCGGCATTTTCCTTTACATTCTTCTCCAACTGCTCATTGGATTCATTGTCTCAAAGAGAATCCGCACAGAGGATGACTATCTTCTTGCAGGAAGAAAACTAGGATACGGACTCGCGACCTTCTCGATCTTTGCGACTTGGTTTGGAGCTGAGTCCTGTGTTGGCACTGCAGGCGCGGCGTATGAGAAAGGGCTGGCGGGAGTCACCGCCGACCCGTTTGGATATACAATCTGTTTGCTCCTGATGGGACTCTTCTTCGCCATCCCGTTGTGGAGGATGAAGCTCACGACAATTGCTGACCTTCTCAAGCTGCGCTTCTCGAGCGGTGCGGAGCGGATCACCGCGCTGATCATCGCTCCCACCTCGCTGCTCTGGGCCGCGGCACAAATCCGGGCCTTTGGGCTTGTACTCTCTGCTTCATCGCAACTGACCGTAACGATCGCTATCACGATCTCGGCTGTAGTCGTCATTGCCTATACCGTCAGTGGTGGATTGCTCGCAGATGCGATGACCGACATCGTGCAGGGAATTGCTGTGATCGTCGGATTGATCATCCTGCTTCCCCCAATCATAAAGGATCTTGGCGGAGTTGGCCCTGCTTTTTCCTCCATTCCATCAGAGAAGCTTGCTTTTGTTTCCGTCGAAGCACACTCGAACCCCTTCGGCTTCCTTCAAATCGCCGAGGAGTGGTCTATCCCCATCCTCGGCTCTGTGATAGCACAGGAGCTTATATCGAGAGTGATCGCCACTCGGACACCTGTGATTGCACGCCGATCGTCGCTCATTGCCGCATCGATGTATTTCTGCATCGGGTTGATTCCGCTGTTCATCGGGTTGGTCGGCTCTAAGGTTGTGCCTGGTCTGGTGCATCCAGAACAAGTTCTTCCGATGATGGCGCAGAGACATCTATCCACAGTACTCTACATTCTGTTCGCTGGGGCCTTGGTTTCTGCAATCCTCTCGACAGTGGATAGTGCACTGCTGGCTTCATCTGCGATGATTTCACACAACCTGATTGTCTCCTTTCAACCCACAATGGAGGAACGGAAGAAGCTCTTTTTGGGTCGGCTCGGTGTGGTGGCGATGGGGATCATGGCCTACCTGCTGGCCCTGCACGCGGAAGGAATCTATAACTTGGTAAAAGATGCGTCGGCATTTGGGGGTGCGGGAATTTTTATCGTTGTCGCCTTCGGCCTCTTCACCAGACATGGCGGAGCCAAGAGTGCAATTGCTTCACTCCTCATCGGGGCAGTATCGTGGGGTCTCGCACATTATGCTTTTGGATTTGAGTTCAGTTTCCTGCTTTCCCTTGTCTGTTCAACTGTATCATACATTTTCGTCGGATTCCTCGAGCGACGCCCGGTTTCTGCTCCAGCAGTCGATTTCCAGAAGTAGCGCATCTTCTCGCCCTAGATCTTGAATTCTACATCCTGAATTCTGTATCCACCTTGTCTTTAACGGAGGGCAGCATGATGAAAACACGAGACGTCTTCACTTGGATTACCATACTTCCCGTCCTTCTCCTACTCTCTGAGCCCGGCTTCACACAACCCAAACCCCGCGCCCGAGATCTTGGGATTCCCTTCGATGGAACTCCTGGGCCGCTCAACTCCATCACCGACGTGAAGGGAGTTGAAGTGGGTCATGTCACACTCATTTCGGGAGAAGGAAAACTTGTTGTTGGTAAAGGCCCTGTCAGAACCGGCGTAACCGCTATCTTTCCAAAGGGGAAAGATTTCCGCGAACGGGTCTTTGCAGCGTGGTTCACTCTCAACGGCAACGGTGAGATGACCGGGACCACATGGTTGGAAGAATCTGGATGCCTCGGTTCACCCATCCTCATCACGAACACCCATAGCGTTGGGGTAGCGAGAGACGCTGTAATCGAGTGGAATGCGAGGCGCGGCTCATCAGAGGCTTACTCCGGCGACTTTAGCTTGCCCGTCGTTGCAGAAACCTGGGATGGATTCTTGAACGACATCAACGGATTCCACGTGAAGAAGGAACATGTCTTTCAGGCTCTTGAAAGTGCGAAATCAGGCCCGGTCGCCGAAGGCAACGTGGGTGGCGGAACGGGGATGATTGCTCATGGCCTCAAAGGTGGCATCGGAACTTCTTCGAGAAAGTTGGAGGAGAAAACCGGTGGGTACACGGTGGGGGTGCTGGTGCAAGCAAACTATGGCGCGCGGGACCTGCTTCGCATTTCTGGTGTTCCAGTGGGGAAAGAGATTAAAGACCTCAGACCTACAAGAGGAAAAACGGACGACGGTGGGGGATCAATCATCGTCGTGGTTGCAACCGACGCTCCTCTCCTTCCCCATCAGCTGAAGAGAGTAGTAAAGCGGGTGGCCCTTGGAATCGGCAACGTTGGCGGAAGAGGAGAGAATTCTTCCGGCGATATCTTCATCGCCTTCTCGACCGCAAATCC
>JBBIJH010000115.1:0-8759 GCA_037446075.1 Ignavibacteriales bacterium | reverse complement strand
GACCAGGCAAGACGATTATCCATCACCGTAATGTCCGGACACCCATCACACATGTTTTGAGAGCCATCGGGGAGGAAATCGACGGGCTGGATGATCATGATCGACTGAAAATGCAGCCGATGAAAGAGATCGACCGGATTCCGGAGTACCTCGCTAACATAGCTTCGAGCAATGGCTCTCATTCCATAATCGAGTGGAGACAGAAGCATCATCATTCTCCCTTTGTGCAGAAGAGACGGCTTCGCATACGCGAGGTATCGCCCTTTGCGCAAGTGGTGCCAGGTCTGCATCACTTCCATGAATTTCGGCCCCACGTACCCATAGATCTTTCCGTTCCTGCCAACCCGTCCAGTCAGAAGCCACTTGAAGGAGTCGGGCTTCTCCGTGCCGTTGAGGTACGCGCACGGCTGAAAATCCGGGAAACGTTTCCTGATCGTTGCCACGACGTCCGTGGAGAGAAGGCCGATATAGCGATTCTCCCCCGTTACATATGGCAGGGGGGACATTTCGATTTTTTTCCCTCCTGCAAACCAATCGAACGGCAAGTCGGGAATTCCAGCTCGAAACGCGATGAAAACAATAATGTGGACGATGTCAATGTGCTTCTCTGCCCACTCGACAATGTCTGGAACATACTGGAGAGTATCCTCATAAACAGTCGAGTTGAAAGCACAGGAAATCTCTCCCACTTCAGCAAGCATCTCAGCGTACTGCAATCGTAGTTCGTTCAGTTCAATCTCATTCTTGTCCTTCCAATGCGGCCGCCCTTGCTTGCTATCAATATGAAAAGTGAAGCCCGTGACCCCAGCTTTCTTCAACTCACGTAGGAGTTCTTTCGTCAGGGCCAGACCGTTTGTGTTAATCACTGGTTTCAATCCATCGTGAGCGATGAGACGCACGATCTCCACGATCTGCGGGTGAAGAAGCGGATCACCGCCAGCAATCGAGATGCTGTCCGATCGCCGGAGCCTCTTAAAAACCTCAAGCTCTCTCTTGATCTGTTCCAGAGGTTTGTGGCTATTCCGCACGTTCTCCCGGTAGCAGCCATCGCAGGCAAGATTGCATTGAGAAGTCGGTTCGAGCCATGAGATAGCATTATCGGGCAGGGTCCACGGCAGGCGGTACAGTGTCCGATGGTCAATTCCCTCGGGGCTTTCCCACTCTAAACTTGGGCCCCCACGACGCTGAACCAGCGTTTCGGGCGCCATGGCAGATGGCCTCCTTTCCTTTGGGAGAACTCGTACATGCCTAGACCAGAAACTGGAAAACCTTTCTCTCTCGAGACTACTAGATGTTTTCCTAAGGAACGCCTTCGAAGCTGTCGATGATTTGATGAGCAGTGTCCGATTGAACCTTCAGCTCATTGATCTTCGCTCCGACCCGAGCATGAACGGCCTGCTTCGTCTTCAGTAGATCGACAAGGAACTTCCGTATCTCAGGATACTCGCACATCTCGATCAGCTTCTCGTAGCGGTGAAGTGATTCGGTCTCCTGCCGGTAGATGTTTTCGAGCACCTCGCACTTCCCGTCGCAAGTTTTCTGGCAGTTCAGATCCATAAGAGGTCTCCTTAAAGGCGGAAATGAAAACTTATTGTGGAACTTTCTCAGCAAACTCCTTTGCAAACTCCCTCCCACGCTCAAGCGCCTGGTGGTTTAACGGTATCAGATGGTGATGTCGCTCCGGCAGAACATTCCGAAGGCCTTTCAGCACACTTTCCGGCAGGACGAGCGGCCGCAGCGCGAGAAAGGCTCCAAGGGCGATCATGTTCATTACCTTCGTGTTCTTCATCTCAACCGCTCCTTGACTTGCCGGCACAGGACATACAGTGATGTCTGTTCGAGTCGGGTGCCGGCCCGTGTTCGTACTGTCATAGATGAGAAGTCCCCCCGGCTTCACTGCTTTCTCAAACTTGTCCAGTGAAGGCTGATTCAGAGCAACAACAGTATCGAACCTTGTCAGAATGGGGGAACTGATCTTGCGGTCGGAGAGAATGACGATGCAGTTCGCTGTTCCTCCGCGCATCTCGGGGCCGTAGGATGGCATCCAGGAAATTTCCTTTCCCTCAATCATTCCAGCATACGCGAGGGTCATCCCCATGGAGAGGACGCCCTGACCGCCAAATCCAGCAAACAAAACCTCGTGAGTCATGGGGTAGCTAATAGTGAATAGTTGATAGTGGATAGTTTGATTTCTCCAGGGCTACTCTATTACTGGCGACCCGGAACCAGTCGACCATCGACTTTCAAGTCACCGGGCGGATAGACCGGGAACATATTCTTCTCCATCCAGTCATTCGCTTCAATAGGAGTCATTTTCCAGCCGGAAGGACAGTTGGAGACGATCTCAATGAAACATAGACCTTTTTTCTCTTTCTGGTATTGAAAGGCTTTCTGTACTGCCTTCTTGAAATACCGGACCGCCGTCGCTGTGTGGACCGCCTGCCGCGTAACGTAATACGTCCCTGGCAGCATCGCTACGAGGTCTGTGATCTTCAAAGGATGGCCAGCGAACTCTACCTGCCGGCCGATCGGTGTAGTACTGGTGATTTGTCCGAGGAGCGTTGTCGGCGCCATTTGGCCACCTGTCATGCCGTAGATTGCGTTGTTGATGAAGATGACGAGGATGTTCTCCCCTCGGTTAGCACAATGGATCGTCTCGGCCGTTCCGATTGCAGCGAGGTCGCCGTCACCCTGATAGGAGAAGACGTACTTATCGGGCAGCATCCGTTTGATCCCTGTCGCCACAGCCGAAGCGCGGCCGTGTGCCGCCTCCTGCATGTCAATGTCCATATAGTGATAGGCGAAGACCGAGCAGCCCACGGGCGCAACGCCGATCGTCTCGCTCTGGATTCCCATCTCTTCGACGACCTCCATCAGCACTTTGTGGACTACACCGTGGCTGCATCCGGGGCAGTAGTGCATCCGCGTGTCTGTAAGCGTGCTGGGCTTGCGGTAAACCAGCTCCATCCCGTCCGGAGTGACGAATTGTGTTTCCACGACGATCTACCCTCCTTCTAACTCAGAAACCAAATGTTTCGTTCGCGCAAATATCTCCCGGATGTAGCGCAAGACGAACCTCTTACGCTCATCCTCGCATTTCAGACCCAGAAGATCTCGGCGCTGTCTTCTGACGTATTCCCTGGTCTCCTCATCCAGATCATTCCAAACTCTTGTTGTGTACCAATCAAACGTGTCGATAGCGGCCATCGTTTCCCTCTTCTTTTCTCACTACGACTTGCCTCTCAAAAACTCCCCGATCAAAACCGACGTCGGGTAGAAGAACTCTTCCTCTGTCTTCGCGTGGAGCATCAGCTTCTCCGCCAGTTCTAGAAACCGAGTTTTCTTTTCCTTCCTCGCGGCCGCCGCGAGCTTCTTCAGCGCGCCAACGATTGCCTTGTGCTCTTCGAGCATCTGTGGCAGTTCCGTTTTCAGCTTCTCCGTCAGGGGGACGACTTCTTTCATCCCTGGCGTGATGTTCCCATCTGCTATAGCGGATAAGACTCCGAGAGGCGGCAGTGCGAATTCCTCTTCTTTCACGAAATGAGGGTGAAGTAGTTCTGCCACGCGCTTCGCAGCTTCAGCTGTCTTGCCGCCAGCCTTCGTGGCTTTCACAAGCTCTCGATGAAGCTCTTCGTGTTCGAGCTTCAATGATGCGGGAATCTTGAATTCCATGGTATCATCTCCTCACTGTACGTCTTGGTGTTTCTCCGCCTCTCCCATTTCAAGAAGATATCCGTGTGCCGGATCCTTTGCTGCTTCGTACAGACGCTCAGCGTAGTGAATGAACTCGACATATGCTTTCACGTATTCTCGACTTGCCTCTACATTGTTTTCATCGAAGTTCTTCTTGGCTAGGAGATGACGGAAAGCAGCATGGAGCCCGTTGTCCATTGCATCACTCAAGATCTTGTACAACTTCGCAGCCGATCCGTCCTCGATCGCCTGATCTGCCGCTGGAATCGCAGGCCCGAGGTCGCGACCCGCAGGCTTGAGACCCGTATACGGCGCCCCCTCTCCGGCTCGGTGGATGCGCACAAGCGTTTCGAAGAAATATAGATCAGCAAGACCTTTCGCCTGTGGATTGAGCTTGCGAACGGCAAGTGTTTTCTCGAACGCTGCCTTAATAACACCCTCATCCTTCTTCTGCACCCAGATGAGGGCAAGGTTTACGTTTCCTGTTTCGAGCGCTTTCTTCGCCGCCTTGATAACGGGGCCATCCATGCCATCGCAATGGGCAAAACTTGTCTGTGCTCCCAACAAGAGCACGATCGCCAGCGCCACGGAAGTCATTGAACTGAAGGCACCTATTCTTCTCATGGCATTCTCTCCTTTCTTCCTCATTATGGTTTGATCATCGTCAACATCATCTTGAATCTTGTTACCGCCTTGACCACATGAGGTTGATTCGCCGGCATGAGGATCATCTCACCTTCTTTCAGAGAAAAACGCTTTCCAGCAATGACACCCTCTACCGCACCTTCAAGAACGTTGACGACAGCATTAAAAGGTGATGTGTGCTCGCTCAAGCCTTGACCTTCGTCGGAAGCAAAGACCGTTACGGTTCCGGTTTTAGTCCTTAGAATCTGACGACTTACGATGGCATGATCCTGATGCGCCACCAAGTCGACTGCTCGCACCGATTCTGTGTCAAGTGCTTTGCCTTTGGCCGTCGTCCTCACAAGATCCTCTCCAGCGGAAGCTGAAACAAGCGAATGTGGTCGTCGGGCCTCTGAATTTCTTTGTTCAAGCATTCCAGTCCTCGAATCAGTTGCTCCAACGTTTTCTCCTCTCCAAAGGCAATCATCCGAACACAGTTGTATCCCGGGAACGTTCGTGTACCGAGATGTGGGTCAGTCGCATGACCTTTTCCCTTCACATTCTCCCACTCAGTATAGTAATCGACACCGATTGTGTTTAGAAGCTTCGTCACTCGATCCTCCAACACATCGTGATAGACAATGAACGCGATCTTCATGGCTTTCCACTTATTCCTTACTTGCCCGATGTTCCACCCTTTGGCTCTAATCCGGGGTATGGAGCCACCGCCACTTTGGGCTTTCGCTTCCACACGAGGGCTAACTGCTTCACGAATGCAAAGGCCTTTTCGGGTGAGAGATCATCGAGTATCGTGTAAACCACGGGCACGATGAATAAGGTCAGGAAGGTAGATGTAATCAACCCACCAATGACTGCCTGTCCCATCGGCGCACGGAACTCTGAGCCTTCACCGAGCGCAAGTGCAACAGGAAGCATTCCAAAAATCATCGCAAAGGTCGTCATCAGGATTGGGCGCAGTCTTCTTGGGCCAGCCTTCAGGAGCGCTTCTGTCCGCGAGAGGCCACGTTCGCGCAAAACGTTTGTATAGTCGACGAGCAGAATCCCGTTCTTCGTCACGAGTCCCATGAGCAAAGTAATTCCAATGAGCGACATCACCGAGAGAGCACCCCCCACAACAAGTAAAGCTAAAACGGCCCCGATAATCGCCATCGGTAAAGCCAGCATGATCGAGAACGGATAAACAAAGCTCTCGAATTGCGCCGCAAGAACGATATATACGAAGATAATCGCCAGAGCGAGTGAGAGAAAGATGTTTGCGAAAGACTGCGCTTGCATCTCCCCTTGCCCTGCAACCGCCACGGAATAGCCCGGAGGAAATGTTATTTCTTCGCGCAGCCGACGCTGGACGTCTCCTAAAACCTCTCCAAGCAATCGGCCAGAGAGATTTGCGTCGATGCGGATCTCCCGCTGGCGGTCATACCGGTTGATCTTGGATAGGCCAACGTCTTCACTGATCGAGGCTACATCGCTGATAGGGACGAGGAGCTTCTGGTTGTTCGGGAGATCCTTGTTGCTTTTGATCGTGAGGTTCGCCACATCGTGTAGCGTGGATCGGTCTTCCTTCTTCAGCCGTACCCGGACGTCGTACTGCTCCTCACCTTCCTGATACTTTGTCGCCACAAACCCATCGACCAGCGACCGCACGGTTGTGGCAATGAGGCCAACATTGATCCCAAGGTCCGAGGCTTTGTCCCGATCGATCCGCACTCGAACTTCTGGCTTGGAAATCTCGAGACTATTCTCCACGTCCACTGCGCCAGGAGTCGAGCGAACGATTCTTTCCACTTCCGCAGCGAGCCGCTCGAGTGTTCCCAACTCTTCCCCTCTTACACTGAACGTGACAGGTTTATCCTCTCCACCGCCGCCCATCTGAGGTGTCTTCAAGCTAATGTGAGCTCCCGGGATGTGACGGATCTCCCTTCGCAGTTCTTCAATGATCTCATCGACGTTCTTCTTTCGATCCTTCTTCTTTACCAGCTTTACCGCCACGTTTGCCCTTGTCACAGGGTCGTTTCCTGCTCCAATCGTCGTGAGGACAGTGACGACATCGGGGCGAGGGCGGACGACCTTTTCAATTTCTTCGCAGATTGAACTTGTCTGCTCCAACGAGCTTCCCGGCGAAGCTTTCACCGACACCGTAAGCTCATTCTGGTCAGAGCTAGGAAAGAAGGCAGTTCCCAGGAACCTCATCAAAAAGAGACTGACAACAAACACACCGACGGCGGTGAAGACAACAATCCTCCGGTGGGCTAGGGACCACTCGAGGGCGTTGCGATATTGCCGGTTGAGAAGCTCAAAAAAGTGGTTGAAATAATAAAGGGACTTCTGGAGAGGATTGCCCTCTTTTGAGAGCGCTTCATCTTCCCGCCGAAGCCACCGCGACGAAAGCATCGGCGTCAACGTGAACGCAACGAACAAAGAAACGAGCACCGCCGCCGAGACGACGATCCCGAACTGGAAGAAGAAGCGACCGACAATGCCGGGCATGAAAGCAACGGGGACAAAGACTGCAACGACGGTGAACGTCGTCGCCATCACAGCCAGACCAATTTCCTTCGTTGCCGATTTCGCTGCCTCCAGAGGCGTTTCCCCCTCGTGGAGATGTCGGTAGATGTTTTCAATCACTACGATCGCGTCGTCAATCAAGAGCCCAACTGCAAGTGAGAGGGCAAGAAGGGACATGACATTGATCGTGAAGTTGAGCGCGTACATCGCGATGAAACTCGCTATGATCGAAGTTGGAAGCGCTAACGCACTGATGATCGTGGAGCGAATGTTTGCAAGGAAGAGGTAGATCACCAGCACAGCGAGAAGGCCGCCGTACGCGATATCGAAGAGCACATCCTCGATCGAGTCGCGGATGAAGACGCTGTTATCGCGGGCAATCGTGATGTGAATGTCCCTCGGCAGTTCTTTCTCCAGCCTCACGATTTGCGCCTTCACGGCTTCGGCCACGCGGACTGTGTTGCTTCCAGACTGCTTAAGAATATTCAGCCCAGCAGCGAGCTTCCCATCGACACGCGTCAGGCTCGTGCGTTCTTTCACTCCGTCTGTCACCGTTGCAACTTCCGAAAGATGGACGGGCTTTCCGCCGGGGCTGGCCACGATCACCTTATTAAAATCTTCGACGCTCGTATATTTGCCCATCGTTCGCAGGAGGAGCTGCCGCGGCCCTTGATTGAGGTTCCCAGCAGGAATCTCGACATTCGCGGCAGCTACGTTCTGAATCACATCCTGAATCGAAAGCTGGTAGGCACGCAGTCGTGCGGCATCGACGTCAATTTGGATTTCGCGCTCGGCCCCGCCAACGAGATCCACCGACCCAACCCCGGGGACGTTCTCCAATCGTTTCTTGATGACGTCCTTTGTATACGTCGTGATCTCCTTCTCCGACCGCTCTCCCGAGATCGTGAGCGTCATGATGGGTTGGCTCGCAGGATCGAACCGCTGGATGACGGGATCTTTGATGTCGGTCGGCAGCTTGCTCCTGATGGCGGCAACCTTCTCCCTCACTTCCTGAGCGGCTATCTTCCCGTCCACCTCCAGTTTGAATCGGATCACGACGACCGAGACGCCCTCCTGCGAAGTCGACTGAATGTGATCGACTCCGGCAATGGGATTGACGACATCCTCGACGGGTTTGGTCACATCCGTCTCTATCTGTTCAGGTCCAGCCCCCGGTAGTACCGTCGTCACCACGACGACGGGAATATCGACCTCCGGTAGCAGGTCAACATTCAGCTTGATGAAGGAAAAAAGTCCGAGCACGATGAGGGCTGCTGTCATCATCGTGGCAAAAACCGGACGCTGAATCGAGATCTCAGAAAGTCTCAATGGAAGAAAGCCCTCCTCTCCATTTCGTGGAAGCTCAGTTCACCGAGCGAACACAACGAGGCAACTGTCTTTCAAGTTGGCAACGCCGACAGTTGCCACTGTATCACCGACTCTTAAGCCTCTTACGATCTCCGTCATCTCTCCATCCGATTCTCCCGTCTGGACATTCCGGAGGAATGCCCTTCCGTTTGAAATCACGTACACATTCGTTACTCCAGAGCTGCTTACGATTGCGACATGCGGAATTGCAATTGCACCTTGGCGAGTGACGAAGCGCACTTCTGCTTTGCAGAACATGCCGGGTTTGAACCATCGATCCTTCGTGTTCGCAAAGAGTGCCTTCACCTCAAAGGAACGAGAGCGAACATCTGCCGATTTTGAGAGTTGTGTTACGCGCCCTTCCACGACCAACTCCCTTTGCAGCTCTGAATAAACTTTCACTCTCTGACCGAGGGAAAAATGTGAGATGTCAAATTCTCCCACGCTGAAAATAACTTTCATTTGACTGATATTCGCTACCGTCGCAAGCACCGCGCCCGGCATTGCAAGATCTCCCACGCTCACATTAGTCGCAGTGACAACTCCAG
>JBBIJH010000114.1:0-8840 GCA_037446075.1 Ignavibacteriales bacterium | reverse complement strand
TCAGCGATGTGCTTGATAGAACGGAGGACAGCGGGATGAAATTCCTGGTACAAATCGGCCACAACGCTATTCGTCCGGTCCACAGCGAGCAAATATTGAATCAGGTCGTTCGTTCCGATGCTCACGAAATCTGACTCACGGGCGATCTCTTCAGCCATGACAGCCGCGGAAGGAACCTCAATCATCACTCCGATCTTTATCTGCTCGTCGAAAGGGATTTTCTTCTCACGGAGTTCGGCCTTTGCTTGCTCTGTAATTTTCTTTGCCTCCCGGAGCTCCTTCACAGTTGCAATCATCGGAAACATCATCGCGACGTTCTTTCGTGCGCTTGCGCGGAGAATCGCACGCAACTGCTCAAGAAAAAGCTGCGGCTCATCCAGGCAGATTCGGATCCCTCTCCATCCAAGGAAGGGGTTCGCTTCCGGCAAACTCTGGGGGAAGACCTTGTCGCCCCCAAAGTCGAACGTCCTTAAGATCACCTGCTGCGGGAATATTTTCTCTGCGATCCGTTTATACTCCTCGTACTGTTCTTCTTCACTGGGAATCACCTCGCGGTTGAGAAGCATGCGCTCCGTCCGGTATAACCCGACACCCTCGGCACCTTGCAGTAGGGCAAAGTCTAGCTCTTCTTCAAACTCGATGTTCGCGGAAAGGTTGATTCGTTTTCCATCCAGCGTTTCACAAGGAAGCTTCCGCAGGCCAGCGAGCTTTTCCTCAAAGGCCCTGTACTTTTCCTTTCGCGCCCTGTACTCTTCGATTGTCTGCTCCGTGGGATGAATCACAAGTCGGCCAGAATAGCCATCGATGACGATGTAGTCGCCTGAGGTCACGCGGTTCGTGATGTCACGAAGCCCAAGAACCGCCGGGATATTCAACGACCGAGAGATGAGAGCAGCGTGAGAGGTGATTCCGCCCACGTCTGTCGCATAGCCGAGAACCTCGATCCGACTGAAAAGAATCGTGTCCGCGGCAGTGAGATTCTCGGCAACGATGACGAAGGATCCTTCGAGGCGAGAATGGAGGCGTTCCTGTTGAATGTTTCGCACGATCCGGTTTTTCAGATCCTCCACATCATAAGCGCGTTCGCGCATGTACTCATCGTTCGCTGCTAGCATCAACCGTTGATATTTGTTCAGCTCATCGTGGATGATGAACTCGGCATTCCGCCGCTCTTTCCGAATCCGCTGTTCGATCGTATCGAAGAGAAGGGAATCGTTCAGGATCATGATCTGCGCTTCAAAGATCTTTGACTTCCCCGCCCCTAGTTTCTGTTCTGCGTAGGCAAGGATTTTCTCCAGCTCCTTCTCCGAGCGCACCACGGCATGCCGAAGGCGCTCAATCTCGGTCTCGATTTCCCCCTGTGAGATTTCACGTTCAGGGATCTTGGGGATGTGCTTGTTAAACAGATGGACTGGGCCCATCGCAATCCCTGGCGAGGCGGGAATGCCCTGAAGGGTGACTTCTTCTCTCGCGTTTCCTCTTTGCTCCATCGAAATGGCAGAAAGTTAGACCTCGTCGAATCCTCTCTCGAAGAACTCCACGACGGCACGGGCTGCGTCCTCTTCATCCTCTCCGATGAAGCGGAGGATCAGCTTTGCTCCCTGCTCCGCTGCTAAGGTCATCACACCGATGATGCTCTTCCCGTTGATTTCCACTCCATCTTTGTAAATCAGGAATTCTGATTTGAACTTCGCCGCCATCTTCACGAGGGCCGCCGCCGGCCGAATGTGCAAACCTGTACGGTTCTTGATCGTGACTTCTCGTTCGATCATTGGTCTCGATCACATTTCCCGGTCGTGAAGCATTTCAGCAACCCAGCGAAGCATCTCACGCGCTCGGCTCGGCTTCATATTTTCCAGTGCACGTTGAGCTTCCCGCAGATTCTTTTCCACCTCGCGACGAGCATTGTCTAACACTCCGTATCGCTGATAGAGCTTCCGCACAGTCTGCACATCGCTTTTGCGAATGCTCCGTCTCATTACTATTTTATCCAGCAAGTGCCTTTTGTGCTCGGGGACAAGATGGTAAGCAGTGAGAAGGAGATAGGTTTTCTTCCCCTCTACTATATCACCACCGATTCTCTTTCCAAAGGATCTTCCGCCCGTTACATCCAGCAAGTCGTCCTGGATTTGAAATGCACGCCCGATGTGCTGGCCGTATTTCTTCAAGGCCCTTAACTCGCGCTCCGTGGCTCCTCCGAGAAGGCCCCCAATTACGGCAGCATCGGACAGCATCCGTCCAGTTTTTTTCTCAATCATCCTGAGGTACTCTCTGAGGCTCACATCGCTCCGACCTTCAAACTCTTTATCGTATCCTTGCCCCTCGCAGACTTCAAGGAGACAATCCGTGAAAACGCGGAGAATTTCCCGAAGACGTGGAGTTTTCGACTTCAGTATCGAACGGTAAGCAAGGGCTACGAGTTCGTCTCCAACGAGGATCGCAGTACTATCGTCCCACTTGCTATGTACCGTTGCACGCCCTCTTCGTGAAGGAGCGCGGTCCATAATATCGTCATGCACAAGAGTGAAGTTGTGGAGAGCTTCAATTGCCAGCGCTGCGTCGATGGCAGGGCTAAAGTGGGGCGTTGCTTTCTTCGGCGTCCGCCATGTTACCTCGCGGATCGAGTCTCCTTTCACTGCCTGGTAGGCAAGCAGCAAGAGCATGGGGCGAAGTCTCTTTCCACCGCCTGATAGCACATATCGGAGTGGGGCGGCAATGGACCGCGGTTTCCTATCACCTTCATCCGCCAGAATCCGCAAACGTTGATCAATAAGCCTTCGGTAGCGGTTGTATTCGGACTGAAAGTTCGGCATGCATAGATCTCCTCGGTCAAAGTAACAAATTGGTGAAAAAGAAGCAAGGTAAGGGTTCCGGCATTTTCGAATATCTTTTCTTGCTTCAATGAAATCTTTTTGATAAATTTTTTTCTGAAAATTGTGCGTGAAGTTCCTAAAGAGATACCTTCCAGTCGGATTCCATGAGAGCCATCATTCCTGTGGCCGGTTTTGGCACCAGACTCAGACCCCACACGTATTCTGTCCCCAAGGTCCTCCTGAACGTGGCGGGCAAACCAATCATCGGCCACATCCTGGATCGATTGGTGGAGAATGGAATCACCGAGGCAACGTTTGTCGTCGGCCACCTCGGCGAAATGATCAAGGATTATGTCGCATCGAATTACAAGCTTCGCGCCGACTTTGTTGAACAGAAAGAGCACCCGGGACTTGGGGGAGCGATCTACGCAGCCCGGAAGACCTTTGGCCACCAGCCGATCCTGATCATGCTGGGAGATACAATCGTCGAGGCGGCTCTGTCCGACCTTTTGAAGAGTGAGTTTTCGGCTATTGGACTGAAGCAGGTTGAGAATCCTCGGCGTTTTGGAGTGGCATCGATTCAAAATGGGTTCGTCACAAAGCTAGTGGAAAAACCCGAGGATCCTCCCAGCAATCTTGCCCTTGTCGGGCTGTATTACATTCGTGATCCACAGCTGCTCGCCGAATGTCTGACAGAGTTGATCCAGCGAGGCGTCCGAACGAAAGCCGAATTCCAGCTCACGGACGGCCTGCAATTGGCACTCCAAAAGGGAGAGAAGATCAAACCGTTCATGATCGATGGATGGTACGACTGTGGAAGCCCCGAGACACTTCTGGGAACGAACCGCTACCTCTTGGAGAAGAAATCCTCGTCCCGGAAAATCGACGGCGTGGTGATTATACCGCCAGTGTACATTGCCCCGACAAGCAGAATCTCCGAATCCGTCATTGGCCCTTATGCGACGATTGCAGAAGGGGCGGTGATCGAAGGGTGTGTGATCCGAGATTCGATCATCAGTGAGGATGCAACCGTCCAGAAGGCGTTGATTGAACATTCCATTGTCGGGAACAACGCGATCGTCAGGGGAACCTTCAAACGCATCAATATTGGCGATTCCTCAGAAATCGATTTTTATTAACCATCCCTCACCAGTCCGTAGGAAGGAGAAGCACGGCATTCCATGTCTTATCTTTTAACCTCTGAATCTGTCTCCGAAGGCCACCCCGATAAGATCTGCGATCAGATTTCGGACGCGATCCTTGACGCGTTACTAGAACAAGATCCCACGTCTCGCGTCGCGTGTGAAGCATTCGTTACGACGGGGCTCGTGCTGATTGGAGGCGAGATCACTACATCTGCACGAGTGGATTATCAGACGATCGTCCGAAATGTGATCCGCGACATCGGCTATACGAAAGCGGAGTACAAGTTCGATGCCGACTCCTGTTCTGTAATTTCAACGATTCACGAGCAATCGCCCGATATTAAGCGCGGTGTCGATACAGGAGGTGCGGGTGACCAAGGAATGATGTTCGGATACGCGTGCAGGGAGACACCGGAATATATGCCGATGCCGATCATGTTCGCCCACAAGATCGTCAGACGACTGGCCGAGGTTCGCAAGAATAGTCGCAGCACGATGCCCTATCTCCGCCCCGATGGAAAATCTCAGGTAACGATTGAGTATGATGGTCGCCAGCCAAGGCGCGTCCATACGATTGTTGTATCCACCCAGCACGATCCGGGGATCCCGCAAAAGAGAATCAAAGCGGATGTCATCGAGCACATCGTGAAGGCTGTCATTCCAGAAGAATACTTAGATACGAAGACGATTTATCATGTAAATCCCACGGGACGATTCGAAATCGGCGGCCCACACGGAGACAGCGGTCTCACGGGCAGGAAAATTATCGTCGATACTTACGGTGGACGCGTCGCCCATGGTGGCGGTTCATTCTCCGGTAAAGATCCATCAAAAGTGGACCGGAGTGCAGCCTACGCCGCTCGGTACCTCGCCAAGAATATCGTCGCCGCCGGACTGGCCAATGAGTGCACTATCCAGATTGCGTATGCCATCGGAGTTGCCAAGCCTGTCGCTGTCTATGTCAACACGTACGGAACCGGGAAACTTCCCGACTCGGAACTCGCGAAGATCATCCAGAGAGAATTCGATCTGACTCCTCGTGCAATCATCAAGTGTTTAGACCTGCTGAAACCAATCTACCGGCAAACTTCCACTTATGGACACTTCGGTAGGAATGAGAAGGGATTTACATGGGAGAAGCTTGAACTGGTGGAGAGGCTGAAGAGAGCCATACGGTAGTCTGAGTACTGCCGCCACACACAAATCATCAGCCTGGGACATACGTACCCCAATGGACGAAAAGAAAGGTTTGTACAAGGTACGTGATCTAGAACTTGCGAAGCTTGGGAGAGATCGCATCGCGTGGGCTGAGTCACGAATGCCGGTCTTGATGACACTCCGCGAGAAATACCGAAAGACAAAGCCCCTCAGAGGTTTTCGGATCGCCGGCTGCCTGCATGTGACAAAAGAGACCGCTGTCCTCGTGAAGACCTTCGTCGAGGCCGGCGCTGAGGTGAGCTGGAGTGGATGCAATCCACTCTCGACTCAGGACGACGTCGCTGCGGCGCTGGCAAAAGAGGGAATCTCAATCTTCGCGTGGCACGGGATGAACGTGAAAGAGTTCTATTGGTGTATCGAGCAAACCCTTCGCATCAAGCCAAACCTCACGCTCGACGATGGTGCAGACTTGATCTTCACCATTCACAACAAACACCCCGAGCTTGCCGAAGAGACCGTCATCGGAGGCACCGAAGAAACCACGACGGGAGTACACAGGCTTCGAGCCATGGCCGAGGCGGGAGCACTTAGATACCCCGTCGTCGCCGTCAACGATGCCGAGACAAAGTGGGATTTTGACAACGTGTACGGGACGGGGCAGTCCACGATCGATGGGATCCTCCGGGCCACAAGCATTCTGCTTGCCGGGAAAAATGTCGTTGTCGCTGGCTACGGCCACTGCGGACGGGGTGTGGCCACTCGAGCAAAAGGCCTGGGAGCGAACACGATCATCACGGAAGTAAAACCGACGGCAGCCTTGAAAGCCACACTCGACGGTCACCGCGTGATGGCAATGGATGAGGCAGCGAGGCTTGGAGATATCTTCGTCACCACGACCGGAGTGAAAGATATCATCACTCAGAGACACTTTAAGCTGATGAAGGATGGCGCTATCGTTTGCAATGCTGGCCACTATGACTGCGAAATTAACCTCAATGACTTGAAGAAAGTGACAAAGCAGATCAAGGAAATCCGACCCAACAATGAAGAGTACTTACTGAAGGATGGAAGACGGATCTACGTCCTTGCTAAGGGGCGCTTGGTGAATCTCGCCGCGGCGGAAGGTCATCCTTCTGAGGTGATGGATATGTCCTTCGCAAATCAGTTCATGTCGCAGCTTTGGCTTGTGGATCTCTTCAAGAAGGGAAAACGGCTAGAGAACAAAGTCTACGAGATCCCGGTGGAACAGGATGAAATGGTTGCGCGCTTGAAGCTTCAGACGATGGGGATTAGCATTGACCGCCTTTCTGATGAGCAAGAAAAATATATCCGGGACTACGCAGCTGGGACTTAGGCTCACCCCTCTCTTTCGAGCCGAATCTGTCGCCTCGAGGCTGGAGATTCTTCTTCTCCCTTCTCCAGCCCGGGATCTGCCATAGCTGACTCTGCAGTAATCTCGTTCACTTCCACTGATTCATGAAAGTCCTTAGCGGTAAGCGCCCCTTTTTCATCGTCCGTGCCCCTGCGAACTCTATCTCCCGCTCTTCGCTCCTTGGACTCTGCACCTTCTTCGCAGCGATTGTTCTTCATGCTCAGATCCGGAATTTCCCGTATGTAGAAAACTTTGATGCGGTAGTAGCACCGGCTCTCCCGAGCGGGTGGACAGCGACAGGAAACTTTGCCACGACAAACACTTCTCCTGTTAATTCTCCACCTAATGCTGTTCTTTCAACAAACGCGACCACCTCGCACGCCCTCGTAAGCCCTCAATTGGATTTCACTGGAAAGGGTGTCGATAAACTGGCGTTCTTTCAGCGACGCTCGGGAACACACAACTCCGGTATACTGATCGAGGCCTCAACAGACGGGGGTGTGACCTTCCCGATTCGTGTAAGTGATACTCTCAAAATCAGTTCGGTTGACAGTGTTCGCTATGGGCAATTCTCACTCACTCTTCCAAGCGCTTTGAATAACCAACCGAATGTGAGGATTCGCTGGCGGATCATCGGGAACGGAACTGGCGCGTCCGGGACGTATCGCCTTGATGATGTCTCTGTCACAGTTAGAGCGTTGATCGATTTAGGCATACGCTCTATAAGCTTAAGTCCTTCATTTCCCTCAGTAACTGATCCAGTGTCGTTCGCGATTACTGTAGAGAATCTTGGTATCCAGACTGTTGCAAATTACTCTGTGGAACTCTTCGACGACGTTAACCGTGACTCCGTCGGCCAATCGAGTGAACGCATTGCTCAGCTCTTGCCTCCCTCGATCACCCCTAGCGACTCGCTCACCGTCGAAGCGAGTTGGAGTGGATTCAGCGCGGGCGAGCATCAAATTCTCGCCGTCGTTACAGCAACCGGGGACGAGAATCTCGCCAACAACCGTCGAATCACCAACTTGCTTGTCGGTCTGACGCCACAGCTCGTCGTGATCAATGAAATCATGTATGCTCCGTCAAGCCCCGAGCCAGAATGGGTCGAGCTGTACAATACGACCGGCGATTCTGTCAATATCAAGAACTGGAAAATCACGGACAACACCGGCGTCAAGATAACCGTCACGACCCTGGACAAATACATTCAGGCAAAAGGTTTTGTCATCCTGACGCATGATTCCGCCTTTTTCGCTGTTCGTCCTGGAGTTCCATCCCCCGTCATCGTTCTTAATTTGCCCGCGCTTAATAACACGGGAGATGCCGTGGCGATCTTCGACTCGAGGAACATCGCAATGGATAGCCTCGCCTACACTCCAAGCTGGGGCGGAAGCGGCGGACGTTCCCTGGAGCGGATCTCACCAGAAGGACCCTCGACGAGTCAATCGAACTGGGGAACCTCACTGGATCCCTCTGGAGGCACCCCTGGACGGGTGAATTCTCTGACTCAAAAAGATCATGACCTAAGCCTCCGGGCTGTGATCGTTTCCCCCGCATTCCCGATTCAGGGCGAGAGCATCACGCTCACTGCTCGGGTTGCGAACGCAGGCAAAAACCAAGCAGCCGCGTATGCCGTTGCATTTTTCGAGGACGCGAATGGAGATTCCTTAGCGCAGGAGAGTGAACTACGCTCCCGAACTCCGTCGACGGCACCGCTTCATCCCGGCGACTCGACCAGTTTTGAAGCACGCGTTTCAAACATTTCGCTCGGTGATCATCGCTATATTGTTCTCGCCGAGTACGCTGCGGATGAGGATCTCCTGAACAACCAAAAAGTCGTTCCGGTGGTCGTGGGCCTTCCACAGAAAACCGTCGTCATCAACGAGATCATGTATGCGCCGAGCGGCGGTGAACCGGAATGGATCGAAATCTACAATACATCGACGACCAGCATCAACTTAAGGAACTGGAAGATCTCCAATCGAATCACCACGACGAAATACACGATGTCCACGACGGACATCCTTCTTCCGGCAAAGGGACTTGCAGTCGTGACGAGAGATTCGTTGGCGTTCCAGGCCTTTCATCCTGCGATTCCCGGCTTGCTTCTTGTGAATTTGGACCTGCCGCTTGCACTATTCAGTAACTCGGGAGATGGTGTCGTCCTGTTCGACGGCCGTGACGCACCAATGGATAGCCTCTTTTACTCACCAAGTTGGGGCGGAAGTGGAGGGAGATCGCTTGAGCGCATCGCTCCTCTTGGCTTATCGACCGATCAGTCGAATTGGGGAAGTTCTCTGGATACATCGGGAAGTACTCCTGGTCGCATCAATACCATTGGACAAAGAGACA
>JBBIJH010000113.1:0-8865 GCA_037446075.1 Ignavibacteriales bacterium | reverse complement strand
AGGCAAGCCCAGAACTCCCGCAAGGCTCTTCGATGCAAGGTTCAATCCAAATGCGACCCCAGCGAGGATCACGCTCCTTAATTTGCCGCCTTCCAGGAATGTTATGAAAAAGAAAACTGAAACCGCCAGGAAGAAAAGATACGCAATGTCGAGCTGCCCCAGTCGGCTGTATTTTGTAAAGAGCGGAGCCGTACCGAGGAGAATCGATGCAATGAATCCTGTTTCCCGGTCGAATAGTCTCTTGCCGAGGGCGAAGACAACGAGTACCAACCCGCATGCGAAGACCGCAGACCAAAGCCGAGTGGTGAAGTTCGTGATACCGAATAGCTTATAGCCGATCGCCGTCAGCCAGATGTAAAGAGGCGGGTGTGCCGCGGAATAGAGACGCCCGGCTGCGTGTTCAGTTTGATCCAGCCAATCGCCAAAGTATACGATTGACTTCGCACGCACGGCATAGAGGGATTCGTCCCATTCTTGAATCTCTCCAAAGCCGAGATTGACGAACCGAATCACCCCAACAAACAGCAATGCTAAGACGATCCGATATCGGCTTGAGGCGATCCGGTGGAGTACGCTTTCGCTCATGACTGCCTCAGGCTTTCAATAAGCTGAAGCAATTTCACTTCTTCTTTCTCCCACGTGTATTGTTCTGCCGTCCTCAGGCAATTACTTACAAGAGTCTCACGCAGGACGCTGTCCGAAAGAACTCTTGCGATCGCGTCAACGACCTCGGCCTCGTTCTCAGGATCGACACAGAGCCCGACGTGGTGTGTTCGAAGGACGCGACTTATCTCTGGAAAGTTGCTCGCTATGACCGGAACCCCGGCAGCGATGTATTCGAACAGCTTATTGGGAAGAGAGTGATAGTAACTAAGGCCCAAGTTCTCAATCAAACAAAGACCGACGTCTGCAGAGGCAGTGTAGTCGAGCAGTTCGCTTGAAGGGACGGCGTCCAGGATAAACACCCTACTCTGAAGCTTCTCCTTCTTTATCCTCCGGTCAATCTCATCTCGGAGCTTGCCGCTGCCCAGGAAAACGAGGACACTGTCTGGAAGTTTAACGATGGCCGAAAGTGCGATGAAGAGACCTCTGCCGACCTGGAGACCTCCCTGATAAAGGAGAATCTTGGAGGTTCGGGGGATCTTCAGGAGTTTTCGGAGGAGATCCGTTTTCTGATTCACGCGTCTCGGTGGGCAATTCATCAAGGCTACCGGCTTGGCAATCCGATAACGATCCGCGATGGCTTCTGCGAGGGAGTCATTCACTGCGAGGACAGCGTCTGCAAAAGGGATGATCTTCTGCTCAATGAATGACCAGAATGCTTGGGTAAGCTTGCGATCTCGGAGCGCGGCGATCCGGGAGTAGAGTTCGCGTGAATCGTAGACCAGCTTTGCCCGTGTGATTCTGGAGGCAAGAAACGCGAGGGGGAGGGAATAGAGATCAGAAGCGAAGTAGCAATCCGCCCTTTTTCGCACAGCGGGCATTAGACCTTTGAGCCAGTAGGAAAATAACCGGACAAACGCGCGTCTGATTCTCGGGGCGGGTATTGAGATGAGCCAATCGTCGGGAGGGTGCTTCGCTTGGTGCTTGATGGTGCTTGCAATCACGCTCACCCGATACCCATGATTCGAGAGAGTAGCTACACATCTGGAAAGCCTGGAGTCAAACTGTAGGTCGCCAACAAAGGTAAAGCAGATGTGAAAAACTTCTGGCATGAAGAACTCATGCGAGCGGTGATAGCCTTAGAATCCGACCCCGAGGGAAACTGTGTGGCCGGTACTCAAGCTTTGCGACTGAGGGCTGAAACCATAGTCAATCCTGAACGGATCCCTATGGAGGCCCACGCCCAGCGTCACATTTCGCGTGTCATAGCCGAAGAGATAGCCGAATCGGAGAGAGATTATCTCGTCATAAGTTAGCTCTGCACCCGTGTGAAAGTGAGTCTTCTGCTCTTGGAAGATGTTCACCACATCCGCTGCCAATGCTAAAGTCGAATGGATTGACCGCATGTTCTTTACGTAAGAACTTCCAAGGCGCAGTAGGGAAGGGAGCTTAATCTTTTCGTCTTTCAGGCTCCCCATTGAACCGAGGTTGCTCAACGTAAAACCAACGGTCAATCCCTGTATAGGTGCTTCGTATCGAAGACCGAGATCAACTGCCGCGCCCGAGGACTCCTCCACAAAGATTTTTTCATATAGGAACTTAAGAGTCACACCCGCATTGAAGGATGACCGAATGTTCGATCCAAGAGATAGGCCCAGTGAGAAATCATGACTCGAGAAGTTTGCCTCGGGGGGTCCTGGTCTGGTTCTCACCTGGATGTCTCGGATGTTCGTCGTGTTGACGCTTAATCCCACTGCAATTCCTCCAAGCGGAACCACGACAGCAAGAAATTCGGTTTGCACCCCTTGGAACCACTCTTTGTGCATGAGCATGATATCGGTTCTCTGGACGGCAGCCAGACCCGCCGGGTTGAAGTAAGTTGCTGAAGCATCCGCTGCGAGGGCAACGTGAGCCTCACCCATTGCGACTGCACGTCCTCCGACGCCGAGCTTCAGGAAAGCTAGCCCTGTCTTTCCGACTTGTGCAGACGTCACTGGCGAAAGAGAGAAGAAGAAAAAGAGAAGGGTTGCAACAAACCATGGGTGAGCCACGAAAGAAGGTCCAGTAGATTTTTCAGACAATCGCGGGCATATCTTCATCTTTCGAATCCTATTCAAGTCTCAGAAGCCAACGGACAAGGAAAGCACACTGATGCCGCCTGAACTAAATGGCTCAAAGACGTATGCGTAAGAGAGGGAAAGATTTAGTTCGTTGACGGGCCTGGCGAGCGTAAATCCCAGCGATGGCTTGACCCCGTTTTCATTTTCGGAAAGTTGAACCCGATCGATGCCACCACGAACGGTCAAGTACTCGGCTGCCATGATCTCACCCCCTGCCCTCAGGATTGTCGTGCCTCTTGTGCTGGTCTCCAAGTCAATGGCGATGATCCCTCGCCCATGAGGAATCTGAAGGGCCACACCAATGCGTTTGAGGACTGGAAATGCTTCAGTGGTTACATTCCCCGATCTGCCATACAGTGAGGATGTATCCCATCGATATTTAGCGTTGATCTCCTGGATTGCGGCTCCGACGCTTATCGCATGAGTAACTTTGTAGAATACGCCGACATCGAGTCCGACCGTTGTGGTTGTTGTCCCCTCGAAGAGCCGATAGTAGTAGAACTTCCCTCCAACGCCGATCGCGAGAACATCAGCAAATTTGTTGGAAAATGAAAATGAGAACTGGAATTCGGAAGTCGAGAAATCATTTGTATGGACGCCGTGCAAATCTCGGCCGTCGATATCCGTGACCCCAGCATAAATGATGCCGCCTGAGATCCCCGCAGTGGGAGGAATCGCCTGCGTGTAGCTCAAGAAACCAAGCCGACGATCGAGGGGGAGGAATGTGTACGTCGCGCTCGCTGTTCTTCGCTCCGAAAATGCGGGAAGGGCTGGATTGTAGTAGGAGAGGACTTCGGATGTGGAGACGGCTGTCATTGCATTTCCCATCGCCATGCCTCTCGCACCAAAGCCCATTCTTGAGAAGGATCCGGGGAGACCGCTGAGCTGAGCATAACTCGTCCAGGAGGCCATCTCGAGCAACGCTAGGAGAAGCCCAGCATTTCGCAATCGACATGCGGCTTTTATCAAGGCATGCACCCCGTTAGAATTCGATCGCGGCTTCACTGGAGAACGATCACCTTTCCCCAAATTGGCGGGTCTTGGTCCAACTCTACCTTGTAGAAGTAGACTCCATTAGCGACGAGCCTACCTTCATCATCCCGTCCATCCCAGATTTCGTCATGCTCAATGTTTCCTGGCCTGAGTGCACCGCGAAGAAGTGTCCTGACTAAATTCATCCCGAAGTCGAAGATCTGGAGCCTCACAGTCGCCTCTCTGCCTTCTGTGCTATAATGAAATCGCACGACTTGGTCATCGGGTGCGAACGGATTTGGAAACGCATAGGTCTTCCGAGTCACACCGACGGGTTGAAACGTCCTGTAGACTTTCCAGCGTTCCCCGAAAAGCTGTGAGCCATCGTCTACGGTAGTTGCCAGTCCTTCAGGACCAGTAACCCAGACTGCATTGCCTTGCACGCCGACAGCGAAGACGGTGGCCTTGCTGAATCTCTGCCTGTTGTCGGGATCGATGATTGTCATGGCTTTGTTCCACGTCCGTCCGTCATCTGAAGTCCTGTATACTCCGTCGTCCGTTGCAATGTAGATGAGACTATCCCGAAACGCAAAGTCGTACGCTTTCACGTCGTGAAGCAGATTATGCCATGTCCTGCCGCCGTTCTCTGTGAAACTCACACCGAATCGTTCGCTTCGTTCAGCAGCCTGCCAATTGCTTGTCCATATCCGAGTCCTGCCTTTGATTCGCTGCTCCTTGATGCGAATTACCCAGTTTCCCAATATTGCAGAATCCTGATTCTGCTGGTTGTACTTTACCCAACTCACCCCTCCATCGATTGACTTATTCACCCCTCCAGCAGTCCCAACCCAAATTTCCGAATCGGAGACAGACAGGACGGAGAACGGAGTCAGGTTGAGATGCAGGCGAGGATCGATCGCGTAAGTCAGCGAATCCGTCGGGGAGATTTTGTTGAGATTATCTGAGGGTAGGACAACGCGGTTCCAGGTTTGTCCGTTGTCAGTGGATTTCCGTAACCCACTCGCCCAGCTTGCGATCCAAACCGAGCCACGCCTCAAGGAAATATCGAATGTCACGTTTTGTTCAGGGACGGTGACAGGTAGAATCCTCATCCGATTGATTCCATACTGAATGATGCTATCGGAAGGGAGATCGACGGGTTGTGGTAAATGTCGCCAAGTGATTCCAGCGTCCAACGAGTAAGTAAGCCCGGTCCCAGTTTGGATATCGTTATTGTCAATACGCTTATCAATACCGGTGGAGGCCCAAACCGCCTTGCCCTCCACGGCAACTGCGAAAATTCCGTCGCTGGCAAATTCAGGTATCTTTCTGAAATTCTCCCAGGACAGACCTCGATCCGTTGATCTACCCAATCCCCTACTTGTTCCGACCCACAACGTATCCCCAGCCACGAACAAATGGGCGATGTTGTTGCTTGGGACGAAATTCGAGAATTGTCCTTGAGCCAGCACAAGACCCGAGAAGAATACTGTGACGCCAGTCCATGTGAGACTTCTAAGTTGCCTTGTCGACATCACTGAACTCTCAACAAATGGCTGACCTCGTTACTCTGAGCCCCAGATCGGTCGGTTGCTTGGAAGACGAATCGGTATGTGCCGCGTTGCGTCGTCGTCGGCAATTGCACCGTAAGCGAGTAGATCCCATCTCCAGCCTCGCTGTCGCCACTTTGACCATTGAAATTGCCGTCATCAAACATTTGGAATGGGTTCCCGGTCGAAAGAGAGCCATCTGGCCTATAAGAATTGAAAAAGACTTTTTGAATATCGGATTGACCATCAGGGTCAGTAGCTTTGATCGAAAGCTTCACCAAGACGACCGCAGTCGAGACGCTCACGCTGTCTGGAGCCTTCAGGTCAGAGAGGACAGGAGGCCGATTGAGACGGACGACTCTTACGGCTGAGCTTAGCGCGTTGCTCAGCAGGCCTGCTTTGTCCCGAGCAGTGACCTCGACTCTGAAATCCCCAATGTCTGCACGAACTATCTTGACGGGGATTTGGCCCGCGAAAAGCCCGTCATTGGCGGCTTGATCGGGCGTTTTCCCATCGTCCCTAAGGTTGTCAGCTTTGATCAGAGTCTGGCTCGCTGGTTTATAGAACCTCGCTTGTACCGCTTCTACGGCTTGTAAACCCTCTGGCCCCGAGACCGTCACAACTACGGAGAGACTCAGCGTTAGAGAATCAGTTGGTAAGCGTTCAGTGCCGACGTTCATCGTGTCTGTGTTTACTGTGAGGGGCTGCACTCTCAAGTCGGAGAGGAATGGAGGGAGGTGGAACGGATCAATCGGGGTGTCGCCGGATTTCTGACAACCCACGAGGAGGGCAAGCAAGGTAAAGCAAACAACGCAAGAAAAGCGCATGCAAAACCTAAGACAAAAATACCGAGCATCCTGCCTTCCATAGACTAATGGCAAGAGCACCCGGTACGTTTCTGGGAGACTCAAAGACAGTTGTCGACGGAACACGTCACTGTTAATGCCTTATTAGTCAGCACAGAACAGTCGAATCAACTATCGCGAAAAGCTCCCAGAATATCAGTGATGGTTAATGGATTACCTGTGGTTGAATGATAATGAAAACCTCTCACAATGTCAATAACTCGTTCGCCTAGAAAGGTATATTGATTGGAGTTGGCGTAAAGGAGACAACGAAAATCCCAAGGGCAATCCAGCCTGCCATCATGCGATTCGGACTCAAGGGTTCCGGGTCTGAAATAGTTGGGTGATCGAGTTTAATGATGAAGTACAGAATCGCAGCCCAGAGGAGCCAGCCGACCCATCCGAAGCCAGAACCGATCCGAAAGTATGACAGCCCCCCAGCCAGCCCAAGAACTAGCAGAAATCCAAAAGCGAACCGAGCAATGAAACGGTGTCGATTTCCAAGCATCGCATAGGCGATGTGTCCGCCGTCGAGCTGGCCTACAGGAATAAGATTCATAGCAGTTACGAACAGTCCGAACCATCCCACGCACAAGAACGGATAATGATAGATCTCGTTCATCGGCGGGACAAATCCGTTGGCGACCGTTCCGCTGAGCAAGGAATAAAGCAATGTATTGCCAAACGTCATATCGATTGTCCCCGCGGGCTTCATACCAAGAAGATACTCAGGGTGAATCGTGTAGATATAGTCTTGCGGAGGTAAATTAGTCAGTCCAATGATTAAGATGATGAGGGTTGCGACAAAGCCGGCAATTGGCCCGGCAACGCCGATGTCAAACATTGCCTTCCGCGTCGGGACTGGAGTTCGAGTACGAATGACTGCACCCATCGTTCCGAAAAGAAGTTGTCCCGGCGGAGCAGGAATAAAAAGAGGCAGCGTCGTTTGGACTTTGTGATATCGAGCCGCGAAGTAGTGCCCGAACTCGTGACTGGCTAGAACAAAAAGAATTGAGAGAGAGTAGGGAAGGCCGAGTTCGAAGTTTGCCAGGTCATAACCATCCTTGTTTAGCCAGAAGACGCCTGCGATGGTTGTCGTGAAGAAGGTGAGGATGAACAGGAGGAGGGGGAGGAGGTATCGGGATTGTCTTCGGAGCGACTCGGCTATCCTCCGATTCTCTGATTGAAGCTGGGATTCCACTCGGGAGTAATCAGCCAAGCAAGCACCTTATTCGATGTAATAAGAAGAATGCCGGTCATAATCTAACAATAAAAGTTGACTGATGGAAGGAAAAAAAGGCTTCGCTGAACCCACACGTCGCATGGTTTCACGAAGCCTTGAAGAATGCGAGATTATTGGTCGCCAAGTCTCGAAATGAGAGAGAGGGCGACCAGATGATTGCGCTCTGTCCTCTAAACCCTAAACCGCGACTTCTTCTAGACTACGGTCTCGGTGAGTTTGGAAGAATCGTTGAACCGCTCTTAGGTCTCGGTGAATTCGGCAGAATCGTCGAACCGCTCTTCTTTGAGGAGAGCGCATCCGCTGCGTAGGAGATGGCGATGTTCGCGAATACTGCTAGAACGACTGTAATCGCGAGCGCCCTAAACCTTCGGAACGTTTTCGCTTTTGCTTCCATTTTACCCTCGCTTGCAGTAACCTATGTTGTCAATTAGGTGACAAACCCTATAGAAATCTCGTCGCTAAAATATGCTAATTTAAAAGTAATGTCAAGTATTTTTTTTACAATCTTGAAAAAGTCGCGAAACTGATTCAATTACGGCAATTTTTTCGACTGAAAATTCTTCGTACAGGTTAGACGTATTGAAAAAAAACCACGATTTTGCTTGACACGGAGCAACACAAGTGTTATATTCGTGCACGAAATGCGATAGAGATAGGAGTAAGTTATCGGAGAATGATGAGCATCTTCAGAAAAATTTTATTGGTGTCACTCGCTTATTTCGGGTTGGTAGGTATCTCGATGGTCTTGCCGCACTGGGACTCGATCCGCCCATTGCCTTTGGTCACGGATGCCATGCAATTTATTCTTTTTATCATCTGTATTTTCCTGTTTAGGAAAGAGCCGAATCGCAAGAACAGGTTTGTCTTCTTGAATTTCGCCATTCTGTTCTGTTTCTCTGGAATCCATCATTTGTACAAGTTTGTTGGCCCCGGCGGCACGATTTTCTCCAGCGAATCATATGCTGGCCATTATTTCTATCAGTATCTTGATCGGACGGCCTACTACGTTTTCCTCTCGCTTGCAATTGTCTACGCCGTGGTCGACTCGCTGTTCAGCGACTTCAGGGTCTATCAAAAGTACGTAATTGCTTTAGTGATTGTTGGTGGTTTCGCAGCTTGGTACTATCATCCCTACTTCAAAGATCCAAAACATCTGTACAAGACAGAAGCTATTCGAGACTGGAAGTCAATAGAGACTGCTTGGAATGCGTACTTCGAGGAGCACAATGAAAATCCAACTCCAGAACTTCTTGCGCAGCAAGTGACTCTTCATGCTTGGAAAGATGGGAATCCAGTGGGTGATCTTTACTTGGAGGAGAAAGTCAAGCGCATTCGTTACCTTGCACAGTACCTTGAGGGTGATAACTACCTCGTCCTTCTCTGGAAACCCATGCACCTCAATGTAATCAAGATGAACGTGGTTTGCTTTTTCTTCCTGATGTTATTCTTTGGCTATCAGTACAAGAAAGACACTCCACAGGGAGCTTATGTGGATAAGATTCAGTTTTTGATTCTTCTATTCTGCTCTATGG
>JBBIJH010000112.1:4383-8924 GCA_037446075.1 Ignavibacteriales bacterium | reverse complement strand
GAGTTCCTCAAGCAGGCTGTATGATTTCACGACGGGAAGTGCTCAGTTCTACGGTGGTGCCGATGCTGCAAAGGAGTTGGACTCGGGCATCTGGGGGATGATCGGCGGAAATGCAGAGAATTCAGACCAAGATTGTGCTCCGAGCGATCTTGCTGTTATCAAGACAGAGTTTCTGGCAGGCCTCTCTGGATACGAAAACGGGGATGCTAATTTAGATGGGGATGTGGCTCCGTCAGATTACGCGTTGGGGAAGCTCAATTTCCTTGCCGGACGTTCTTCACAAGTTCCATAGAGCCGAAGGCTTTGCTGATCTAGAAAAAAGTTCCCTCGCTTCTTTGAGCCCTACCGACCCTTTATGAGCTTTGATTTAGCACGATGGAGTTATTCAAAAAGGATGCAATGGGGATGTGATCTTTGGAATTGGCCAAGAAATACTCCTTTCTCTTCGTCTCTGCAGCCTTCGGTGGCATCCAAACGTTCTTTGAAAATCTGCAGAAGGTGACAAGCGTTACAGAGGACATAGATTCCGTCTGGATGACAATTGAGCGGCAGCCAAAAGAACTGATCGCACGAATTCCGCCGTTCTCTTTGAACGCAACCTTAAGATGCGGACTGGCAGCCTGGCTACGCATTCGCGCTCTGGAGAAGTCGGGGAGGAAGTTCGATGCTGCCTTCTTCAATCATCTGGTTCCTGTTTTCTTTCTGCGGCAATTCAGGAAAAGAGTGCCCACGGTGATCTCAGTTGATGTCACACCTACGTTGCTCGATTCCCTCGGTTCATGGTATGGTCTTCGTCCCCCTTCCAGGAGAAGCCTTATAGAGAAACTGAAGCATAAACTCACTCGAGCTGTCTACCTGGACGCCGCCTATCTTCTTCCATGGTCAAACTGGGTACGGGATTCTTTAGTCGCTGACTATGGAATTGAGGAAAAGAAGATCAAGGTTCTCAGCCCCGGAGTAAATCTGCAGAAGTGGACTCGTCCCGAGGGGTCGAGGGTCGGCAGACCACAAGATGGACTCGCAAGCGAGGGAGCTCAAGAGAAAATCAAAGTTCTCTTTGTAGGCCAGGAGTTTCAGAGAAAAGGTGGAGATCTTCTACTGAAAGTGGCAGAAAGGCAGGAGTTCCAGAACTTTGAATTCCACTTTGTGACAAACAACTTCAGTGGTTCTCATGGCGAGAACGTCTTCGTCCATCCGAACGTACAACCCAACAGCGATGCTTTGATTGCCTTGTATTGTGAAGCGGACCTTCTCGTGCTGCCAACACGGGCTGACACTTATGGTTTGGTTCTACTGGAAGCGATGGCAATGGGTCTTCCGGTGCTTGCGACACGCGTTGGCGGCATTGGTGAGTTAGTTACCGATGGTGTGAACGGTTACACGATTCCTGTAGATGACGAAGAAGCGCTCGCTGAACGCCTGAGGCTCTTGAAAAACGCAGAGCTTAGACTCCGACTGGGCCAACACGGAAGACAGCTGGCTGAGTCGAGATTCAATCTCCGCACTACTGCCGACGCCATAGTCGGTTGCTTGAAGGAGGCAGCAGACAGAAAACGACGCTGATCCCGAGTTCTGGCGCCTTTGCGAAGTCCAGCCTTTAGGTTCCTCCTGAGCGCCGCGGGTCGGCAGGCTACTCAGGAATGTACTTCACCGGATGCCACCCCCGAACATCGCCACCGTGAACTGAGTCGTGAGCTTTACGTCACGGACGAAGTTCACGAGAATCTTTAGCGGGTTGATCCGATGCAGCCTCCCGCTCCGGAGATGCTCAAGGTTTCTGAACCAGAACTCATTGAGATGCTGGCGAGAGTACGTGATCTTGTCCGACAGAATGTTCAGTTTCTTGAAGTACAGCGTGACCTTCGAAGGAACTCTAATCTTCACGTGCGCGTGTTCCTGGAGTTCTTTTACCTTCAGGGCTGCCCGGGAGTACGCCTCATGAAGCTCGTGAACTCGCAACTCTCTCCATGACTTGATGTCGGTACGAATCTTCTGGATTTCGTCGATGACCCATTGTTCTTTCGTTCCTCGTTTGCGCGTCTGAAGCCACAGCTCCTCCATCTCATAAAAAAGTTTCACCCAGGCTTTTACATAGCGGGCAATTTCACCGCTACGCTTTCTGAAGTGGACAAACCACGGGTCGATCGCATAGCCCGGCCGTCGAGTTCGCCGGTCTTTCAGGCGAAAGAAACCGGTGATCATCGGATGGTTGTCTTCGATATGCGAGGCGCTCTTGTACCAGATGCAATTCTTAAAAACGTCCCAGTAACGATCCGGCGGCGTGCGACGTAGAATTTGCTTCATGTTCTCAAAACTGTAGAAATAGCGCCACGCAGACCGATAGGCCTCTTGCCACTCTCCGGGCTTGAAATGCGGATGATTCATCGTTTCGTGGAATGAGTCGAAACGATTGTAGTCCGAGTCCATGTATTCCCCTCGCCGAACCATCTCAAGATGATCTTGACATCCAGGCAAGGGCGTGAGCATGAAGAAGGAGGCTTGGTCGACTTTGATCTCATGCGCCAGCCTTCTCACGTCATCGAGTACAGACTCCTGGGTATCATATGGAAACCCGATGATGTATCCAACATGTGCGGTGATATGATATTCGTGATAAGCTTGGATCAAATTCACAAAATCGTTAACGTCGTTTTGTCTTTTTCCTGCTGCCTCCAGATTCTTCTGATTAATACTTTCCATCCCGATGAAGACCATGGAGCAGCCTGCTTCCCTGGCTTTCCTGACAAAGTTCTTTATCTTGTAAGAGAGAACATCCACCTGCATCAAGAACTCGATCTTAATCCCCTCTTCCCTCCGGAGCCTGATCAAAGTATCGAAAACCTGTTCCCAATATTTATTTCGTGCGAAGTTATCGTCCGTGAAAAAGTAGAACGAGACCTTGTTCTTGTGGTAATTATACCGCAGCTCTTGAGCGAGAGCCTCAGGGTCTCGCATCCTCATTTTCCGTCCTTGGACATTGATGATGGTACAGAAGGTACAGCTAAACGGGCAGCCTCGGCCGCAGTCGATCGTTCCAAAGTTTGAAGTTAAAAATTTACTGAGATATTTCTTATGAATCTTTGGGATGGGCTTGAACTGGAGATCCGGGAGATCAGTAAGGTAATCGTATATGGGTTGAAGCCTATTAGCAACAGCATCCCTCAGGATTTCCTCCCAATGCTCCTCCACTTCACCGAGGACCACCGTACACCCGGCGTCAAGCACGGCCTGAATCTCGGGCGGCACAGAATGAAGCATGGCAATTGAACCGCTGACGTGGAATCCGCCGATCAGTACCGTCAGTCCAGCTTTCCTGAATTCCATGGCAAGGTCACTTGCCCGGGGAAACTGGTTCGTCTGAACCCCGACGAGACAGACAATCGTCTTTGTCCTCGGCTTCCTGCTCGACCGAATGATTTTCTTCACGTTGATGTAGTGAACACTCTCGTCGAGAACCTCGATTCTCCATTTCAGATCGGTCCCAAGAGCGCCGCTTCTGCGAACCTCCTCCGTTAACCCGTATAAGCAAGCAAGAGAGTTGCTTGGCAGCACTCCGCGCCAATGGCGGATGACGTAACCCTCGTCGTCATACTTGGAGGCTTTGATCAGGAAGATGTTTAAGTTTCTCACGGGATGCTGTGCGATGCTGGACATAGAGTTCTCCCAGAGAGGATAGTGGATAAGAAAATGGCGCCGAACAACCCTTGAAGCTCCTCTCGAATACAGTCCGGTGGGTCCGTAAGTGCGGTCGAGGAGTCGCCAGACTTCCAGCGACGTGTGGATAAGATTACTCACTAAGTTACTCAAATCGAGGAGAATGTCAATAGAAATCTTTCTCGGAGGGGAATTCGGAGCTAGAAGAGGCGAAATCAGAATAGGAGAGTGCTTCTACCCACTCGATCCTGGACTTACTCGAGAGGTCGAAGGCCTCATGTGGGCTTTCTCCGCTTGAGCATGAAACTGTAGTTCAGGAGCTTGTAGACGAGCTTCGCAGCTGTGAGGTCCGCATGGTGAAGACCTTTGATCGGGGCAAATTCCACGACGTCAAACCCGACGATGTTCTTCTGCTCCCCAACTTTCCGCAGCAGTCTCATCACTTCGTCCCAGTGGAGGCCGTTCGGCTCGGGTGTTCCGGTCGCGGGCATGATGGAAGGGTCAAAACAGTCGACGTCAAACGTGATATATACGTTGCGTGATAATTTCTCGGTCAGATGATCTTCCCAGGACTTTGAGAACAGGGAAGAGTACTTTCCATCTCGAATCCCATACGCATAGTATGTATGAACCCCGCTTGTCTGGATAAATTCCGCCTCTTCTTTGCACAGGGCGCGAATTCCCACCTGTACAATTTTTCTCGGATTCAGAAATTCGCAGACTCGTGCCATGAACGATGCATGACTGTACCTTGTCCCTCCGTAGCTTTGCCGAAGGTCAGAGTGCGCATCGAAATGAAGGACGGAGAATCCGCCCGGGGCGTCTCGATACTTCTCCTCATGAGCCCTGATCGGCGCGATGGAGATCGTGTGCTCTCCGCCAAGAGT
>JBBIJH010000112.1:0-4337 GCA_037446075.1 Ignavibacteriales bacterium | reverse complement strand
ATTAACTTGAGAGCTTTCTCATACAAGAGCGGGCCTCTCTTTTTCCCGGCGAACTGGAGCGGCTCAAGCGTCGCAATCCCGAGTTCTGTGTGAAGCTCACAATTCATCTCCTCATCATAAAACTCGACGAAATGAGAGGCCTCAAGGATTGCGCTGGGGCCGAGCCTTGTGCCGACTTTGTAGCTTGTTGTGCACTCGTATGGAACGGGTAAGATGATAATCCTTGACGAAGAGAAACTCGAGTGCCGCGGCTCGATGCCGAGAAAGTTTTTGTCCGTCCCGAGAGTCTTGAACGTCATGAGGGTTGTGCAGGTATGAGAACGGAAGATAGATTATGCAACGTCTTGGTGCGAAAAAAATATAGGGCAAATTGGCTCTAAATGCAAGGTGTTTTACTTTCCAGAGACGTCAGCGATGCTTGACAATCTACATTTTTTATGATACTTTTTTCCGAGTCGTTCATGACATCCCGCACTATCTCATATCGCCTGATTCTTCTCTCATCCCTGATCTGGTGCCTGTTGATCCTCTCCGCACCTGTCATGAAGCATGTTGAGGTCCCCACCGTTGCTGGTCCCATCTACGCGTTCTTTTCTCGGATCTGTCATCAGATCGATTCTCATTCGCTTCACCTTTTCAGTGAGAAACTTGGTGTGTGTGCCCGCTGCTCAGCGATTTATTTTGCATTCCTTCTTTCTGTCTCTTTCTACCCTCTGTTCGTCCGAAAGAACCTTCCCTCCAGAGTAAGAAGCTACACCAAGAGGGAGGCGACATTGCTCGTTGTCTCGGTTATTCCTCTTCTAATCGATGTTGGTTTAGATCTTACGGGGATTCAGAACAGTACTCTACCAAGTCGTTTGATCACAGGGGGGTTGGTCGGGTTTGCTCTTCCTCTTGTCCTCTTACCTGCAGCGGAGGAAGCTTTCGGAGAGCTTCGTCACCGGATTCCACTTTCATCGAGGAGATAACTACGCCATGCAGAATAGACCACAGAAGTTTCTTCCCTCTCTCTACGGTGGAATCGTCATCGCAACGATCTCCAGCATACCCGGCTTGAGTCTCGTCAATTGTTTCTGCTGCGCCGGGATCATTGCAGGCGGCATCGTGGCAGTGTACTTCTACAATAAAGAGCTGACCCCCGAGATGCTACCGCTCACCGCTGGAGATGGGGTACTGCTTGGCGGGCTCGCAGGGATCATCGCTGCCTTTCTCTCTGTTATTCTACACCTGGCGGTTTACATCATGTTCGGAAACATCGTAGCCCGGATTGCCTACGAAGTCTTTCGGTCCATCTTGGAAACGAGCAACTTACCAGCGGAGATTGCAGATGCAGTGGAGGAAGCGCTCCGAGTCGCACTTGAACAGGGACTAACACCGCTCTTGGTTTTCATCCAGCTGGCACAGGATCTCTTTCTCTTTACACTTTTCGGAGTGGTAGGAGGACTAATCGGCTATGCTCTCTTCAAAAGAAAGGGGCCACAGACCCAGCCTGCTACGCCGAGCACATGAGAAAAGTTTCACCTATCGTCTGATAAGTATCGAGCCAGTCAGTCTTGACGACGCGTTCCGAAGCACGAGACTCTTCTTGATTGCTTCAATCGGCGTGATCCTCCTTTTCGTTTCTTTCAGCGCTCTCTCAAGATTTGTGTCGGAGGCACAGGGAATCCACATTCGATCTCTCTGTCCACTCCTTTATGGAACGGGAATTCCCTGTCCGTTGTGTGGACTTACTCGAAGCCTCACCAGTCTCTTGAAAGGGAATTACCTCGGGGCCTTCTGGTACCATCCCCTTGGTCCTGTTGTGTGGGGGGGAGCTACCGTGTTTGCTGGGGGATCTCTTAGCCTTCTCTGCTTTCAGAGAAAGATCTCCTTACAAATGTCGCGGCGTGCGAGATCGAAGTTGGCCACGCTCTTGATTCTTATCCTGTGGGGAAGTAATATCCTTTGGGGACACCATTGATATTTCTTTCTTGCTTAAGCGTTCCATTGGGATTCTTCTTCTTGTGGTCACCCCAGGTCCACTCTTTAACGAGGGCACAGGAAGCCGCCTTTCAGAGGCCGACGAGCGAAACCCCACAACAAGCTACCATCAGAAAGGTGCTTGAAGAACAGGTGAAGTGGTGGAACGAAGGGAACATCGAGAAGTACATGGAGGGCTACTGGAAATCGGACAGCCTCGTCTTCACCAGCGACGGAAGTGTAATGAGGGGATGGAGGGAGACCTTGGAGCGTTATCGCAGACGCTATCCGACGAGACAGACGATGGGAACGCTTTCGTTCAGTGAGCTCGAGATTCATGTTCTTGACAGAGTGACGGCATGGGTGCTCGGAAAATGGAAATTGGTCCGGGAGCGCGATGCGCCGCAGGGTGTGTTCACGCTGGTTCTGCGGCGATTTCCTCAGGGCTGGAGAATCGTTCATGACCATACAAGTTCCAACCGATGAGCATCTTTTTATTTCAGCGAACTGCGTCACGTTCATGGCCAATTCTGAATCCACTGAGATGGTTTCTGTATGTGCACTATAGCCACAACCCGTGACCTATCGTTGCTGCATAAGTTCCTTTCACATAGGAAAAAATCGGCCCCGTTTCCCGTGTGACCATAAATAATCACGCCACGGCGAAGGAGGTCCAGTAAACCGGGCTCAGGAAGCATCGTTGACGATCCTTTGTTCGAGCGCTGCCGCGATTGATCGTGACGCAATACGGAGGGTATTTTCGCGATTGCTATTACCCGTTTCTCACGCGCAGACTTGTCGACCTGAATAACTACAATCCCGGAACATGAACCAAACACGAAAACTGACATTTGCCTTCCTAGTTCTTCTTCTGTTTCAGGCTTTCGCTTGCACGAGTGGGAGGAGATTAGCAGAATCTGCCCAGCCCCAGCTCGCTACGCTGACGATCCTCCACTGGAATGACTTCCACGCTCAAAATGTTCCGATGAAGATTGTCATTCGAGACACGGTCACCAAGCGCGACTCTGTGTACTATGTAGGTGGGAGTGCAACGCTTCTCGGCTACATGAATCGCTACCGGAAAGATAGAACCGACGTCGCTGTTCTAAATGCTGGCGACGACTTCCAGGGCACGCCGATCTCCTCCATGACCCACGGCCGATCACAAATTGAGTTGATGAACATCATCAACCCTGATGCGATGACGCTCGGCAATCACGAGTTCGACTACGGGCTGGAGAATCTGGAGAAAAACCTGACGCTCGCTCACTTCCCGATCATCAATGCGAATCTCTTCGACAAGCGGATTGGAAAGCTCTTTCGCGAACCGTATCTCGTGAAGAAGTTCGGAGATGTGACGGTCGGGATCATCGGCTTGATTGCTCCTGATCTTCCTGTTCTCACAATGCGCGAGCATCTGCAGGGGTTGGAGATGTTAAATCACATCCAAGGCGTGAGGAAGTATGTCGCTGAACTAAAGAAGAAGAATGTCGACTTGATCGTTGTTCTCAGCCACGTCGGCGTCGACACGGATCAGGCACTCGCCGATTCCGTCGCAGATATTAATGTGATCATCGGTGGACACAGCCACACGTTACTCTTCCGGCCGATGAAGAGGAACCGAGCGATCATCTGCCAGGCCGGGACACGCGGCCGATGGCTCGGCAAACTCGATCTGATCGTGGACCTTACTGGAGACTCAGTTTACAAGTATCAAGGCGGCTTGATCGAAACGGTTGTCGGAGGAGTTTCTCCGGACTCCACCGCCGCTGCCAAAGTGGCCGAGCTTGAGAATATGGTAGACAAAGAACTGGGTGAGGTAATCGGCGCTTTAGAAGTCGATTGGGTCCGAAGCCTGTGGAACGAAAGCAACATCGGCAATTGGTCTGCCGATGCGATGCGCGAGTATGCGAAAACAGATGTTGCCTTCATGAACTCCGGCAGCTTGAGGAAAGATCTGTACGCGGGTAACATTACACTGCGGGATGTGTGGGAAATCCACCCCTTCAATAATTATTTTGTTACTTTTCGCGTCAAAGGAGAGACCCTCGCCTCGATGATTGCATGGCAAGCAGCTCAAAAGGGCGAGTTCATGCAAGTGTCGGGTCTTCGATACACGTTCGATTCATCAAAACCATTCGGCCGGCAGGTACTTTCGATTGAGGTCTTGGGTAGACCTATCGAGAAGGAGAAAGTGTATTCTGTTGTAGTAAACAATTACACCGCCGGACATCTCTATGAGTTCTTCGGTCTCTCAGAGAAAGATCTTGAGCTTATCCCCCTCCCGCAACCCGACCGTGAAGTTTTTGCAGACGCAATCAGAAAACAGAAGCGAATCGACTCGCGAGTCGAAGGTCGCGTTGTGGATGTCGCAAAGC
>JBBIJH010000111.1:0-9012 GCA_037446075.1 Ignavibacteriales bacterium | reverse complement strand
AGAACGTTTCATAGTAGTCCCCTCCTTGCTGAAAGGTATGGCTGACCTGGAGTTCCTGATGACGAATTCATTTCTCAGTTCGCTACTTTGGGCATCCAGGCGACGACCGAATATAGCAAGCTAGTACGAAAAACTCAAACACGATTGCTGGGATAACTGGGGACCAACAACAACCGCCTTCAACGATTGAGATTGTTCACTTGCTCTCGAAACAAGAAAACCCCGCCACGCTGGCCGGGGTTCCGAAACGGATGGATGAGTCAATTTAACTTCTGCCTCTATCCTTCCTTCTTCATCGTTTCGGTCTTCTTCATCTTGGGAATCTTTTCCAATTTCATCTTCTCTTTCACCTGCGCATCCGTCATCTCCATGTTATGCGCCCTCTTTGCATGTTCCTTCACGATGGCAGTCAACTCAGCCTCATCGTGGCTACGCACCATGAAGCCACATGCTGGGTCGCAGGTGACCGATCTCAGCTCATGCTTCGCCTCCTTCTTGCCTTCCATCTTCTCTTGTGCAAGGACCAAGCTCGAGACGGACAGGAGAAGAACGATAACGAAGGCCGACGCTAAGAGCTTCTTCATCATGAGATATCCTCCTGTGAGTTTTGTTCGGGGGTGAGTTGTTTAGGTGTTGTAAAACTAATCGAACGTTCTGAAGATTCAATGCAATCGCCTACTACGTTAGATGGAACAGCAAGCACCATTAGAGAGTTCCAATCCTTTGTACCAATGGTGTCGTAAAGCTCCACCACACTTCAGGAATCTGTGGGCGGTGTATGTAGATTCTGAGACCTCAATCTTTGGGTATCTTTGACATCCTGAGCTACGGATAATCTTTGTTCGAAAGGGTCTCAGGTCACCCGCGACCGGCTGTTGGCAATCAACTCGGCTTCTTCTGGTTCTTCCACCACAACGGGCTCTGGCATCATACGCTCGGCCACCGCACCAAGGCGTCTCTCCTTTGAGAGATATGAGTACATCGCGGGGATCACGAATAGCGTCAGCCCGCCCGAGAAGATCAGCCCACCGATGACTGCGATACCCATCGAGACACGGCTCTCCGAACCGGCTCCCAGGGCCAGAGCAATCGGAAGGATGCCGAGAATTGTGGAAAGACTCGTCATCAGGATCGGGCGGAAGCGCGCCACAGCCGCACTCACAACCGCCTCCATCACCGGGAGCCCTGCGGCCTTCCGCTGGTTTGCAAACTCCACGATGAGGATGCCGTTCTTCGTCACAATCCCAATGAGCATGATCTGGCCGATCTGACTGAAGGTGTTGAGAGTCTGATTGAAATACCAGAGAGAGAACAAAGCCCCTGCAAGGGCAAGCGGCACAGTCAACATCACGATGAACGGATCTCGAAAGCTCTCGAATTGTGCTGCGAGGATCAAGTAGGTCAGGATGATCGCGAGGAAAAACGCAAAGAGCAGACTGGAGGAGCTTTCCGCAAAGTCCCGCGCCGCTCCAGATAGGGACGTACTGAACGACTCGTCCAGCACTCTGGCCGCAATCTCATCCATTGCTTTGATACCATCTCCTAACGTGTAGCCCGGAGCGAGTCCGGCTGAGATAGTGGCCGAAATTCGCCGGTCGAAGCGATACAACTCGGGCGGCATCGCCCGCTCCGACATGCTAATGAGGTTATCAAGCTGGATCAAATCTCCGTTACGGCTGCGGACGAAAATAGAGGTCACTCCTTGGGGAGAATCCCTACTGTCACGCGTAAGTTGACCAATGACCTGATATTGCTTGCCATCCTTAATAAAGTAGCCGTAACGTTGACCGCTCAGCGTCAATTGTAATGCTTGAGCAATCTCGCTTACCGAAACGCCGAGTGACCGGGCCCGTTCTCGATCGATGGCGACGACAAGCTCCGGCTTATTGAACTTCAGATTCACGTCGGAAAACCTGAACGCGGGGTGCGAACTGACCTCGTCGAGGAAGCGCGGCAAGGCTTCCTTCAGCTTCTCAAAGTTTGGTGCTTGCAGGACGTACTGCACGGGCAATCCAAACCGTGCACCACCTCCGCCGACGGCGATCGTTTGCTCTTCAATGATAATGGTACGCGCGTCGTTCAAGCCTCGGAGCGAGTTCCGGAGGGCCTCAGCAATCTCTCCCTGTGAGCGGGTGCGTCGATCCCGTGGGACAAGGGTCACAATCGTCCTGCCCGAGTTCGCGCCACCAGCATACCCAGAGGTATTGGCAATCACGGCCTCCGCCTCCGGCACATCTCTACGAATATGATCTACCACACTGTCCATGTACGCTTGCATCCGCTCGAAGGACGTACCCTCGGGCGCTGTGGAGTTCACTCGCAACCTGCTGCGATCCTCAAGCGGTGCCAGCTCCTGTGGAAGGTGGGTAGCAAGCAGCCAGAGCATGGCTGCCGAGAAGGCGATCGCCACGAATGCCAGCCAACGCCGCCGCATAAAGGCATTCAGGGCATTCTCGTATCCGTTGATCAATCTCTTGAAGAACGGCTCTGTCTGTCTATAGAACCATGAATGCCGTGCGTGTGCTTTTATCAGGCGAGTGCTGAGCATGGCCGTCATCGTGAGTGCAACGAACGACGAGATCACGACCGCCCCTCCGATCACGACGCCAAACTCTCTGAACAGCCGCCCCGTCAGTCCTTGGAGGAACAGAATCGGCATGAACACGACAACAAGTGCGACCGTCGTCGAGATGATCGCAAAGAATACTTCTCTGGAACCTTTGAAGCCCGCTTCGAGCGGATCCATTCCCCGCTCGATCTTGGCGTAGATATTTTCCAGCATCACAATAGCGTCGTCGACGACGAGGCCGATGGCCAGCACCACTCCTAATAGAGTCAGGACGTTGATGGAGAAGCCGGCCAGGTACATGATGAAGAAGGAACCGATCAAAGAGATCGGGATCGCGAATACAGGAATGAGCGTCGTGCGCCAATCACGAAGGAAGAGAAAGATGATGAAGACGACCAGCGCGAAGGCTACGAGGATCGTCTGACGCACTTCTGCGATCGACTCTCGGATGTATTTCGTCGTGTCAAAACCGATACTCAGGTCAAGGTCCTCAGAAAGATCGAGCTTGATTTGCTCGATGCGGCGGTAGAACTCGTCTGCGATCGCAATGTGATTCGAGCCAGGCTGAGGTATGATAGCAACGGCGACACGCGGCCCTGTGAGGCCTTTGGAGATTGACCGAAGATCCTCCGGCGCGAGTTCTGCATACCCCACGTCGCTAAAACGTACGATCTGTCCATTCTGCTCTCTGATGATGAGGTTGTTGAATTCCTGTGGCGTCTCCAGCCTGCTCAGTGTGCGCACAGTCAGCTCGACGTGGTCCCCTTCCACGCGTCCGGCGGGCAGCTCGATATTTTCCGCGTTGAGGGCATTGCGCACATCCGAGGGAGTAACCCTGTACGCAGCAAGCCTGCGCGGGTCCATCCACAGGCGCATGGAGTAACGTTTCTCGCCGAAGATCCGGACGTCGCTTACGCCGGGAATGGTCTGCAGACGTTCTTTGAAGACTCTGTCCGCAACCTCGCTCAGCTGCAACAGGTCACGCCTATTGCTGCTTATGTTCAGCACGATGATCGGGCTAGCATCGGCGTCGGCTTTCGAGACCACGGGAGGATCAACATCGGGCGGGAGGCTGCGCACAGCTCCAGCAACTTTGTCGCGCACGTCGTTGGCGGCAGTTTCCAGATCCACTTCCAGTTCAAACTCGATCGTAATGCTACTGCGGCCATCTGCGCTGGTGGAGGTAAGCGTGCGAATGCCCGGAACGCTGCTAATGGCCGCCTCCAGCTGTTCGGTGATCTGCGATTCAATCACGCTCGCGCTTGCCCCGGCGTACGTCGTGTTAACGCTAATAATAGCAGGATCGACGTTGGGTAGCTCGCGAACGCCAAGGTAAGAGAAACCAATAATTCCGAAGATGACGATTACGGTCGACATCACGATCGTCAGCACGGGTCGTCTAATGCAGACAGCGGAGAGACTCATTGTCCATCCACTGATTGGTTGTCGGAAGGGCGGACTGCCATTCCCGGCCGCAACTGGAGAATCGCAGACGTAATTAATGTATCACCAGATTGGAGTCCTTTTGTGATCTCAACACGCTCCTCGGTCCGCATTCCAATCTCCACGGGCTGTGACGCCGCTTTGCCAGCCTTGTACAGAAATACCTTGTGTCCTCTCATCTCGGGGATGAGCGCATATGAAGGGATCGTCAGCGCTTGGCGCTCATTGAGGACGACTTCGATGTTGGCGAAGGAGCCGGGAAGGAGAATTCCTCTGGGGTTTGGTGCATAGGCCCGTACACGCAGGGTGCGTGTGGACTGATCAATCTTTGCATCCATCGAGTAGATTCTACCCTCGAAGACTTCCGACCTCGTTTGCACACGGAACATGATTCTGTCTCCAACCTTGATCTGTTCCGCGTACTTTTCGGGAATCGTGAAGTCGATCTTCACGCGACTTTTATCTTGAAGAGTCGTAATGACTGCCGCTGGCGAGATATAGCTCCCTTCGCTTACGAAACGCAGCCCGATGGTCCCATCGAAAGGGGCGTAAATCTGGGTCTTCTCGATCTGCGCCTTAAGGAGCTGGACTTCAGCCTTGACGATGTTTAGCTCATTCACCGCATTATTGTACTCTTCCTCACTGACGAATTGCTTCTCGAACAACTTTCGCTGGCGGTCTGCTTGCTGCTCGGCAATTGCTTGACGAGAGTTTGCCCTCAGCAACTGGGCTTGGAGCTCATCGTCATTGATCTTCACCAGAATGTCCCCTTTTTTCACCCGAGCACCTTCCTTGAAGTAAATTTTCTGGATTTGCCCGGAAACCTGGCTACGGATCTCCACCTCCTCGTCCGAGAGCACGGTTCCGACCGTGTTCACCTTGCCGCTGAGCCTCTCCGTGCGAACGACCATCATGCGGACCGGTATTGACTGGTCATGGGTGGAAGCGGCGGAGTTGGAACTGCCCCTTGAGCCCGAACTCCTTGGCGGAAGAATCTTCGCAAGGGCAAGGCCAACCAGTACTACGGCTGCGCACAGGAGTACCAAAGTTCGTTTCCGCTTAGGGGTCATTTGGAGAGAGGCATCCGGGTCTCATCATTGATGCAATTGCTAAGAATCCTAGCAAGAAGATAATAAAGATAATCGTCAAACGCTATGTCTATTAGACGATTTTCCCCCAATGGAAGTTCAAATACGCTTGAGCTAATGTGGTCCTCCAAAACCCGCAGACTGTTCCAGCTCCTCAATCGTTCGCGGCCAATCGCCTTTCAAAAGCCGGGACAGCGAGCGGTCGGCGAGGATTTTCCCCTCTGTCTGGCAGCGAGGACAATAGTTGCATTCATTCTCAGCATAGACCACGCGCTGCACCGTCGTTCCGCACGCCGGACAAGCCTGCCCAAACCTCCCGTGCACTGCCATCGCAGGATGGAAAGCGGTCACTTTCTCCGGAAACGATGTACCTGTCTGAACTTTGAGCCTGTCAATCCATTCGGTGAGCACTTCCTGTGTCGCTCGATAAAGGCGAGAGATCTGATCAGGGCTGAGTCTCCGGGATTGCTGGAGCGGCGAAAGCCTCGCTCGGTGCAAGATCTCATCGGAATAGGCGTTCCCGATGCCGTTGAACAACCGCGGATCGGTGAGCGTACGTTTCAACGTGTGATTCTCTTTGAGAAGAGCAGCACGAAATTGTTCCAGAGAAGCATTCAGGACTTCCAACCCGCCGCGATCAAACTGGGCGAGAGATGACTTATCTTTCACAAGATGGAGAGAAGCTCGCTTTTTCGAACTTGCTTCGGTCATAAGGAGACTACCCACTGGGAAATCGAAGGCAGCAAGGGCAACCTTCCCGGCGGCCTTTGCACCGTGCTGCTTCCAATGGAACCGGCCCGCGATCATTAAGTGAAAGACGAGGAAGAGATCACCCTCAAGTTCCCACACGATCTGCTTCCCAATGCGGCTGAGCTCCAACACACGCTTCTTCTGAGCTTCAGTTATCGGTGGGTCAACGCTGCGCAGAAGGAACGGACTTGCGATGCGGATTCTCTCTAACGGCTGGCCGACAATTCTTGATTGAAGAGCTTCGATGTAGATGGTGATGTCGGGGAGTTCGGGCATGGGAAGAGAATACAGTAATTCCCCAGGAAAGCAAAAACCCTGTCCCAACCTTCGGCACGAGGCCTCATTAATCTGAATATCTTTCCAGCTATCTCAACAGCAGAAGCTTTTTAGTTCCCACGAAGCTTCCGGCTTTCAATCTGCAGAAATAAATTCCACTGGCAAATTTCGTTGCATCCCAGCTCGCCTCGTAGCTTCCGGGATGCTTTTCCTCTTCTACCAGCGTCGCGATCTCTTCAGCAAGAATGTTATAGAGCTTCAGAACTACATGGCTCGTAATGGGTAATGAGTAACGGATAACTGTCGTCGGGTTGAAAGGATTCGGGTAGTTTTGCTCAAGAACGAAAGAAGTGGGAAGGGGAAGACCTCCACGTGCTATCGAGGTTAATATACGTGACTGGTTCCATGTCGCTCCGGCATCAGTCGTCCTCCAGACCCTCCCTCCGAGATCGCAAACCCAACCTATGCGCTCACTCGGAAAGTGAAAGGCTGTTAGTGTACCTGGTATAGCAAGCTGTGGTTGCCAGATCGCACCACCATCGATCGTGCGATCAATTGAGTACTGTTGGCCTGGATAGCTTAGTCCGCCAGCGTGCAATACCCATCCTGTGTCGCGGTTCACAAACTGAATACGATAATTTATGCTGCTTATTCCACCATAATAGATGCGGTTCCAAGTAGCGCCTCCATCCGTCGTCTTGACGACGGCAGCCGTGAAGTTGCTACTTGGCCCTGTCAGCCCAGCGACCCAACCGGTATTCTCGTCAATGAACCAGACCGAGTTGAGCCTGTAGATTTCTTGGGGCCGGTTTATTTGACTCATCTGCCATGTTTGACCACCATCTCTTGTCTTCCCGAAATTGTTCGATCCAGCCTCTCCTGCGACGAAACCTGTGGATAAATTTAGAAACCGGACGGAATTCCACCACTCGAAGGTGGGGCTTTTTTTCAACTCCCAATTTGATCCACCGTCCGCTGTCCTTAACATTACACCGTTGGCTCCCACTGCCCATCCATGTGCAACATCCACGAAAAATAAGGATCTCAAGTCTTCAAGAGTCCCCGAACTCTGGGCCTCCCACGTATGGCCGCCATCCACCGTTCTTAAGATAGTTCCAAAGTCCCCGACGACCCAACCCATGGCTTGATTAGCGAAGAAGACAGAGCGCAGTCTGGTCACGGTTCCAGCGGCTTGTCTAATCCAGGTTGCACCGCCATCTGTAGTTAGATATATCCTGCCAGAATCACCAACGACCACCGCACGCTGTGCATCGAAGGAAAAGATGTCGTTCGTTATCACTGCCTGAGCGAGGGCTTCTTGAGAAAAACTCAAGCCGACGAGAAGAAAAAAAAGCTTGATCTATTTCTCATTCTCTGACCTATGCTCCTATTCTCAACCGTGAACTATTCTCTAGTCCAATATAGACAAACTCCCCAAAAAGGGAAAGCCCCACGTTGCTCAAATTCCTAACAACAATTCCGACTTCGTCCGGACAGGCCTACTCGCCCACGTTGGACGGCTTCTGTGAAATCCCGCCGGCATTTGGCGGGACAGTCACCCACGTAGCACTCCGCCTTTGTAGAAGCAGCTTCGGTGCGCATACCTGCCTACGTAGATAGCACTTCGACCCACAGCCATCGTTCCCTACTCTCTCCGGAGCTTTCAGCCAGTGGTTGATCCCTGCTGGACAGATGGCAGGCGGGCGCCTTCGGCGGAATCTGCTCTGGTCGGAATGTCCAGCCGTTCTTCGATAGGCCAAGATCTGGGGACGTGAAATCCATGGGGATCCACCAACTGCAAAATGCGAAAGCCCCTTGAACGCCGAGCCGAACCAGATGTTCGATTCCGCATCCACATAGACGGCCCGGTGTGCACTCTCGGGTAATCCATGTTCGGCGCGATACCACGTGATCGCCTCTCGCGATAAGTGCCTTCCCTGAATACGCACTACTCCCTGCGACGATGCACACCAGAGATTTCCGGAGGAATCTTCCGCCATTTGATGAACGTACCCTTCGGGAATGAGAAGTGAATCAATGAGGACGTCGCGGTGATAGCGCAGCAGCATCCGATCCCAACGTCCCACCCACAATGTATCGCTGCGATCGAGGTACAACGCCAAAACCATGGGCTTCTGGTCCCGCGCTCGTTCGCCGAGCCGTTTCAAACCGCGAGAGCTGTGGTACGACCAGAGACCCTCCCGTGATCCGATGTAGATCGTTCCGTCGCTGCTCTGACAGATCTTGACAACATGGCCGAACGACGTGTCGGGGTAGAATGGGACGGGACTGCGTGCACCGGGGGCAAGAATCTGCACGCCGTTCGAGGTTCCACACCAAACATTTCCGTTTCGGTCCTCCATAACCGTGAACAGCGAGCGCGAGAGTCGAGAATCCTCCGGCAGGAAGACAGAAATCCCTGCGGCATCGGCGCGACACAAGCCGCCCCATGTTCCTAACCAGACGGCATCGCCCACGAAGCTGCTTGGCGCCAACGCCCAAACAATCCCGGACGGCACGTTGCGCGAGCGGAACGTTGTTCCATCGAATGTCGCTACGCCGCCGCCATAGGTCCCGACCCACAGATAGCCTCGAGCATCCTGGCAAACCGCGCGAATCTGATTCGAAGGCAGGCCGTCATGAATCGTGAACGTGCGGAAGGGCAAAATCTGCGCTGAAGATTGATCAAGCAGCACGTGGACAATCAATATTAACGCTCGGTATTGCACGCGACACGCCTTCTGAAGGAACGGGTTGAACTAAGATAGAAAATGCAAGGTGCAGGGGCAAGGTGGGCAGGGGCGGTTTGGAGAGTCGCAAAATCGTCAAGACTTGCATAATGGTAATTCTTGGGTAATGGTATATAAACCGTCGGAAAAAAGCAGA
>JBBIJH010000110.1:0-9039 GCA_037446075.1 Ignavibacteriales bacterium | reverse complement strand
GACGCTCATGCTCGAATTCGAGAAAGCGACGCAGCGATGGGCCCTCTTCGGGAAAAAAAGAGAGGGAATTGTTCCGCTCAATCGTTCAGCCTTTGGTCAGCTTCTCCTCGAAGACGGTACCCTTTTTCAGACCGATGACCCCCGCGCCTCGGCCAGAACTTTTCGAAAGTTCTGATCGGACTTCGGTGGGAAGGGAAAGAGCCTTCGCGTTATCACAATCCAATAGTCGGTTGAACTGGCCCTCGGCCTTCATCTGCACGAGGCAACGAAGAAGGTCTCAGTCCAGATGCAGGTCTCGAACACTCGGGAACCCTGCTCCGAGCGAAGGAACTTGGGTGTTTCGTCACAGGCGAGAGTGGAGGGATTTCTTTTCCGAGCGGGAAACTGATCATGAGCAAGAATGGATATCACTCATGGCCCGAATCCGAAATCTTGGAGGTGGATTCATTGCCGCACAGAAGTTATTGGGACGCGGTCCTGTTCTCTCCATCAGCCCTGGAATCTGTCCTTCTTGGGTTTGTAACGAACGAGCTCCCCGTGAATACTATCACTATCCTTCGAAGTCCACAATCCAATCGTTTGCAAGTGACCACTGTCTCCGAGTTGAAGTCACTCGAGGCCAAGAACCGTAAAGAGTTTGGATCAGATCGACCTCCCCTTCAGTTCCGCAAGTCGTCGCTGGCAAATGAAAAGAACTACTCAGAGCTCCTATACCGATTCGCATTCGGCCAGAGCAGAGGGGTCTACTAGGACAGAAATCCCTGGGGTAGGGTCCCCACTCGCTGGCGTTCTTACTATAATTCTTAGTGGAACGCCTCCAAGAGCGACATCGTCATCAACCTCGAGGCCTCTGCGGAACACTTTCTGGAGAGGGGTTTGCAATACATACAACCCAACGTCAACGAAAGTCCTTGCCATTCACCGCATCGAAGATAAACGATTCTCCTGTCTACATCGCGCCATGTAAAAGACGGTGCAGTCGATCTCAAAGAGTTGAAATGGAACAAGAAGAGATTGACTCTGGAAGGAAGATCGATCAACCTTGTTAGAGGAGACTACACTCTTACGATCTGGGTTCGCGCGGGATTTCGATTTGCGAAGGCGATCACCGCAGTACGAGTCGGTGGAGTCCTCGCCTTCGCTCCTCAGAGTGAATCTCGAGCTTCGCAAGAACAAACCGCTCAACTGGAGGCTCTAATCTCAACGCGTTGACGTGGACAGGTGAGCCGGTGCGCTGCGACGTGGAACTCAATCGGATTTCCTAACCCGAGATGGACTGAGGGATAACTCTAATGATTTCAATCAACTTGCGGATTCTACCCACCAGACAAATGAAGACGAGGTCAGAGAGAAGTTGCATCCTGACCGCCGCTTTGCGCCCTTCTCTCCGAACTTCTGCAACCTCCTCGCCGAAGAGTTCATGGGTCTGCCCATCCCGCGCTCGGAAGACCCAACCACTCCCCTCAACGGTTGCGTAGTACATTTCCCCCCTCAACCATGAAGGAAACCGACGGATGCCCCCATCGGGGCGTGGGACGGGATACAGCATGGCGCCGACCTTGCCCGACTGACTTACTCTCTATCAGTAAAGCAAATCTGTCGGATGGAAGGAGGAAATCGTAGAGAAAAATCTATGAGGTTCTCTTCCACGAGATTGGTCACTACTTCGGGATGAGTGAGAAAGAGATTCGTGACGCAATGCGCGATTGATGGAGGGGTTTACCGCTCCAAGAGTTGTTTCAATCCGTCGAGGGTTGAACTCCAGTAAGTCTTCATCTTCGCGGCTGCTTTCGAGCCGGCGAGCTTTGCATGCTGGACGGTTACTTGAGTCTTGCTTGTTCCCTTCTGATAGAAGTTTACCTCGAGGCTAGTCTTGTTATCCGCCCATGTGACACGGAGGTATTTGTTGGCATTTGCCTTCCTGATCGTGATCGGCGTGCTCGAAAGCCAACGACTTCTTGCCTTTTGATCGACCCATGCTCTGTACAGAGCTGATACCGGGACTCCTACCGTCCTGCTCACACTGATCTCGTAGCCATCCGGTCGCTCGTGAACCTCTCGCAAACCGCGAGCTTGCTCATACCCGACTGCGACCGTCTGCGACCACCATCTTGGCATGCTCCGTTTCTTATATAAGTACGCCGCAATCTGTGCATGATTCATTCGCTTCGCTCCTACTTTGTCGAGGATCGCGAACCACTCCTGCCAGTTCTTCCCCGTTTTCAACTGGAGAGCCTCATGGCTAATCCGAGGAGTTTTTGGCGTCTTCTTTATCTCCTCCATGTTTGTTCCCTCGCAATTGGTGATCTCTTTGTGAAAACGCGCTTGAACTTTAAAGAATATATTCAGACTTTTCCAATGTAAGGAGAGGAGTTGTAGCAAGCAAGTAGTTTCCGATCAAATCGATTTGCGTGGCACCTGAAATCCTTGTTCCTTCCGAATTCAGACGAATGACAACTTCATCAGAGTCTGGCGAGGCGGTTCGACAGATCCCACAGCGGGCCGGATTTTTTTCTCGGCCCAGGCTTTTTTCTAACGCTAGTTCTTCTTCCCACGCCGGATGAGTTCATTGTCCTAGCTCAGACAGCTCATGGAAACGAGCGAGGCGACGAGCAAAGCGCCCGAGTTGGCACAAGGAACAAGAACTACGCTTGACCTGACGACTTCGTGGCGGTTGAAGCAAGCGATTCCTATCCCGGGGACGGCGCTACTGCCGGGTATTGTTCTTCCTCTCTTTCATGTGATGGAATACCCAAACGGGAAGCTTCTTGAATTCATTCATCATGCGTTCGCGAATTAATCGCATCCTGTCGTCTTCCTTTTTCCCGGCCGCTTTCCACGCGTCGCTTCGATGCGAAAATGGGGACTCGACAGGCAACTAACGCTCTGGATTCTTTTGCGTCGAGGAGTGGGGGGAAAGGAATCTTCCCACTCGAATGCCGAGATGCAAAGTTCGCCGATGGGGGAACGCTTTTTTTGTTCGGAGGAGGGATCGCCCTCTCCGATGCGATGTTCAAAACTGGTGTCGTCGGCTGGATCGCCAGGATCTTCGTCGAAGCGGTGAGAACTCCATCGACGATTGTACTCGTCATCGTGATTGTCCTTCTTGTTGATTTCTTGACGGAGCTTACCTTGAATTGAGCCGTAACGACGATGATGGTCTCAATCGTGATCGCAATCGCATGAGGGACCGGCGAAAATCCTATGCTGCTTTGTATCACAGTGGCGGTTGCCGCATTGACGGCCTTCATCCTACCGGTCGCGATCCCTCTGAATGCGATTGCGTATAGCATCGGGCAGATAAAAATCAGGGAGTGGGGAAAAATGGGATTCATCCTCGACGTTGTCGGTTAGGTGCTAACGGGTGCCATCACCAACCTGTTCGGCCACGTGATCTTCTAACGGCGCTTATGCGGTTGAAGGAATCCATAGAAACCATCGAGACAGAATCTCTCCGGCTGGAATACGATCAGTCCACGAGACACTGGTCGCTATGCGAAAAGGATTCGAACGGTTGGGTAAATCTGATTCGAGGGGCTTACAGCTCCTTCTCCTTAGCGGACGGACAAGATTTTAGGACGGATGACCGACAAGCCTCTATCATCATTACGAAAAAGAAAATATCCGATCTTTACGGCAAAGGGCGAAGTCTCAAGATCACCTCTGTACAACGCGGCGCCGAGCTTACAACGACTTTGACAATTTATGAGAAAGGAAGAGCCGTCCTGGTGAGTCTGCAGGTGAGAAACAAGACAAGCGAAAAGTTTCCTTGCAGCGAATTAAACCTCTTCGAAACGGCTCATGACGGCGGCCTGAATCTAGGGGATAGCCGATGGCTTGCAGGCCTCAATGGTTATCAGTCATGGTCTGAGTCAGAAATCTTCGAGCTGGACCATGAAGAGCACACCGGCTATTGGCATGCTCTTCTGTACTCGAGCGAAAAAAATAAATCACTCCTGTTCGGTTTTGTCACAAACGAACTTGCGGTGAACTCCTTTGAAATCAATCGGCCCTTCGGCTCGAAGACGGTCCAGCTCAGGAGCCGCTCGGCTCTCAGGCCTCTCATGCTTGATCCACGGCAGGTACTCCAGTCAGACAAGCTCCTGATTCAACTCGGGGATCCTCCTGCGACGAACCTGCGACGATATGCCGAGGTGTTGTATCGGTTTTCGACCCAGAAGAAGGAATTCCGTAAGACGGGCGCTGCCACGGCCCAAATCCCCACAGGATGGTGCTCCTGGTATTTCTTCCACTCAAAAGTTACCGAGGACAAGGTGATCGAGAATCTTAAGGCGGCGCATGAACATTTTCGAGATGTGGGCCTCAGGTACATCCAAATCGACGATGGGTATCAACGTGCCGCAGGGGATTGGGAAACGAACGAGAAGTTTCCGCACGGCCACCGCTGGCTCACGAACCAGATTCATAAGTCTGGTTTTCTCGCCGGCCTCTGGATCGCTCCGTTTGCAGTTGCAGCGAGCAGCGCCCTCTTTAGGTCGCACCCAGATTGGGTTCTAAAGATGGAGGATGGGTCTCCACTAAGAGCTGCAATGCTCGAGCATTGGGGTGGAGAGATTTACGTCCTTGACCCGACGATCGCGGAAGTCCGACACTGGCTCACCGATTTGTTCCGCAAGATCACGAGACACTGGCGGTATGATTACGTGAAAATCGACTTCCTGTATTTTGTCGCGGAAGGGACCGCTTACAGGGAACCTGCGACAGCAGCACAAGCCTACCGGATGGGCCTGCAAGCGATTCGCAAGGGAGTCGGCTCGAAGAGGTTTATCCTCGGATGCGGTGCGCCGCTTGGTCCATCTGTTCCATTTGTTGACGGAATGCGGATCGGCCCAGACGTCGAAGCAACGTGGAATGGCCTCATCCCGTCCATGGCAGCCACCGCAAGCCGATTCCACTACCACAACCACGCTTGGTACAACGATCCTGATTGCTTAGTAGTCCGTGAGCCGCTAACGCTGGGTCAAGCGAGAATGTGGGCTTCGTTGATGGCGCTCTCGGGTGGCATGAACCTGCTGGGTGACCACCTACCAACATTGCCGTGGGATCGGTACGCGCTCCTGAAGAAGACCTTCCCGGTCTTCGCCGAAGGAGGCGTGCCTGTAGATTTGTTTGAGCCACCGAAAGTGATCGGAATCTCAGTCCAGAATCAAAGCGGAGATGTTTTCCGCCTTTCGAGGCTTGTCAAGTTCAGTAGGGGGGATGATGACCAGTGGAAGGAGCCAGGATTCAGCGACATGGACTGGCCTTTGGTCGAGATCCCAAGCTCCTGGAACGATTACGACGGGGGCGCAGATCGTCGAGACACGGGCTGGTATAGGCTGGGCTTCTACTTGCCAACAGCCTGGGACCCGGCGGATGTGACCATCCATCTTGGGCGGATAGCCGATTGCGATGAGACGTACTTAAATGGTGCGGCCATAGGTTCCTCCGGTTCGATGCCGCCAAGTTTCGAATCTGCCTCAAATCTCTTCAGGAGTTACCCAATTCCAAAGAAGCTGCTGAATTGGAAGGGTCAAAACATTCTCGCTATCCGAGTTTACAGCAGAGGAGAACGACCTGGACTTTACAGCTTGAGGAAGCTGAACCTACCGCGGATTTGGAATCTGAAGGTAAGAAAGAAATTTGGACATTGGAATGTCGTCGGTGTCTTTAACTGGGGAGAGTCTCCGGAGAAAATCGAGATTCCTCTGTCAAGACTCGACCTTTCGTCTGAAGAGACGTATCTAGCTTATGAGCTTTGGAGCGAGGCGTTTCTTGGTGAATTCACGGAGGCGATCGGACTCGAACTTCCTCCAACATCATCGAAGCTGGTGGCTATCCACCCTCTGGCATCGAGGCCGTTAATACTTTCGACATCCCGACATCTGACAATGGGTGCTGTTGACTTAGAAAAAGTGGAATGGAATAAGAAGAAGCAGTTGCTCAGCGGGAGGTCAAACAACATGGTCCCGGGTGAATATACCCTCGTCGTCTGGCTTCCGTCAGGATTTCAACTCTCGAGGGCGAATCCATCTGCAGTACTTCGAGGTTCAACCACCATGGACTCGATTCTTAAGGTCACCTTTGACCTGAAGTATCTTAAGCCGTTCAATTGGGAGCTGGAGTTCTCGCGCGCAAACAAGTGAGTCCAGGAGCTACATGCAATGCGCCTCCAGCGCCGCCTATGCTTCAGAGCACGGTGCGTCGCACCGTAGCGAGATTCGCCCAGGGTTTTTAACACCGCCACCGCTTCCACAACCTTCCCTACCACGCAAAGGCTCACAAGGACCTCGCGCAGCTTCATTGCCAGCTTGGCTCGAAGGCCATCCTTTCGAAGGTGATCGCTCAGCGAACCGACAAGTACGGTGCCCGGACGCTTGCTCAGTCAACTCGTGCCGGCTTGACCCCGAGCTGCTACGTGCCTGACAAAGCAAGGCGTAGACTTCGGGAGCCGCTCTATCACCGTCAGGGCCTCTTGGACATCCGCACCAAGCTGAAGAATCGCATCCATGTCACCCTTGCAAAGTATAGCTTCTGTGCGCCCTATAGATACATCTTCGGTGCGCACGGCTTCAGATGGATCGAGAGTTGCGAGGTCCCCGGACTGATCAAAGACCGTGTCGAGAAGCATCCCTACTACAAGCTCCTCACAACCATGCACGGTATTGGTGTTGTCCACCTAGCAACGATCATCGCCCGTGTGGCAGATATCAACCATTTCCCGACACTCGAACGCTTCATTCGCTACGCAGGGCTGGCGGCAACACCCTTGTATCTGCCGACAAGATGACCTATGGCCATCTCAATCGTCGGTCGTACAAGTATCTGCGCACCACCTGTGTGGAGGCAGCGTATCTGGTTATCCGCCACGACCGGGGTTGCCGGCGTTCTACGAATAGCTTCGTGCTCAGAAGCGACACCGCTGTGCCATCTGTGCCCTTGGGCGCAAGCTTGCTCGCTCGGTTTACTGGATGGTAAAGACCTCGACGCCGCACCGTGTACGGCGGATACAACCGCAGTATGTACCCAAGCCCACGGCTCGTCTGACAATCAAGCGGCTGGCAGGTTCGACCGCCACAGCCTGAGGCAGCATCATTTGCGGCGAATACCCGTGGCGCCCTCTGGCGCCACAGGTTGAAACGTTTAGTATGTGCCTCAGGCTGATTGAATTCAATACAATTACCTTTCCGACATCGTCGGAGCAGGTTGGATCGATTGGTAGGCATCCCTTACGGGAAAGACTCACACACCATTTAGTCACAGCGCACCGAAGACAGCCCCCGCGCAGCAAGGCAAGGCGAACGCGCTATCTACAACCGAACGTCAAAAAGTCGTTCCACTAAACGAGTCGGGACACGATTTTCTTGTTGAGTGTTGCCTATTCAAGAGTAGCAAGACACCGCCGTGGTTTTTGCCGCTCGGAAAAGATGCGGCGGAAGCCGCTATCAACGAATCAATTTCTTGCGCCCGAAGCCGCAAACCAAATTGTCGGCAAAAGCCTTGAGCGACATCTTTAAATTCCTATCAACAAATGGAGCGTCGTTGTTGGGCGTGTTAGCTGCAGTTGCGTCTCGTCGAAAAGGACTAGAACAAACTTGAACTTCAATGAAGGCTTTGTTATTTGAAAAATTCCTTGTCGAGATCGATGAGACAGGTTTCTTTGTCGTTCACAATTGCCACAATTGTTTTTTTGATTCCTAGCCGAGTAACTGAGAGGACGTATCGACCAGCCGGAAGATCTCTTAACTGGAACGGTGGGACTTTTTCCTGGCCCTCGAACAGTACTTTGAAATTTGATTGTTCAGTGACGACGGTGAGGTTTCCGCGAGCCTGCACTATTTCAGCGCGACCTGGAGGCTCCTCATTGTAGCCTGAAACTCTTTGCAGGTCAAAGGCATATGCAAACACGTCATTTTCATAGAGTTTAAATCTTATGCTGACGGGCTTGAAGAACTCTTTTCTGGCAGTAATGAGAGAACTCCCCGCAGGCAGTTTCTTTACAAATGGCTCATCTTTTGGTATCTGGCCCCGCAGTTCATTGTTTATATAAATATCGACATACGGTTCAGAAGAATTTAATTTGATATAGCCGAATGAATTTGGCTGGATAATCGGTTCGCTTGTATCCGATAAGGGTTTTAGGGTTAAATGGTATCCAGGTGGTACTTCACTTGCGGAGATAGATACAATCTTGCTACTGTGGTACCCGTCTTTTCTCAATTGAATGTACAGGGTGCTAGTAGGAGTACGGGGGTTCCAGTGGATACTGATCGGTGTACAGCCGGCATAAGAAAGGTTAGAGGAATCTGGTATATCTTCGCTTGAATAGACATTTGCTCCCGTTGGAGTCGATGTTAAGCCGATGGTGTGGCCGCACCCAGAGATAAAGCCAGTTCCTATTAATGCGATAGCAGCAAAAAGATGATGTTTCCTCATTGCTCGCTGAACTCCCATCGGAGTTAATTTATGTAGAGACGCAATTGCGGCTAACGTTTAGCGGGTTTACGCCGTTGTTTTTGCCGCTATTAACGACGCGCCGTAGCCGCTCTCAAATGACTGATTCTCATGCGGCGAAGGGCGCAAACCAAGTCGCGGCAAAACAAATGGAGCCAACACAACTGTTTCTTTCCTTAGCTCTAACTGAGCCATATCAAATGCGTGAGCGTCGTTGTTGCTGCTGTTAGCTGCCGTTTGCGCCGTGAAGATTCCACTGCGCTTGACTCTATCTCATAAATGACATATCTTGTGTCTGCATGACAAGTAAGGATAAGCCTCTCGTCTGGCTGCACGGTGAGATAAAGACACCGCCGTTTTCGAGCCAAGCCAGAATTGAAGCTGGCTACTTGCTGAGACGTCTGCAAATGGGTGAGAAGCTATCCTTACCGCATTCACGCCCAATGCCATCGATTGGTGCGAGATGTCACGAACTTCGGATTGATGACGGAAACAAAACATGGCGGATTGTTTATCGAATTGACCATGATGCCATTGTGATTCTGGAAGTCTTTGAGAAGAAGACTCGAACGACCCCCAAAGAAG
>JBBIJH010000109.1:2563-9156 GCA_037446075.1 Ignavibacteriales bacterium | reverse complement strand
ACGGTCCGACGTGCGAAGGTTGGATTAAAAATCAAGGGGAAGATGGATCTCGACCGTGCGCAGCCCGAAATGCCCTCGAAGACCGCAGAGGTGGAAGAAGAGCTTGTAGGCGTCGGAATCGCACTTGAAGAAACGAAGAAGAGAAAGAAAAAGAAGAAGCGAGTAGTAGAAGAAGCGAAGGTTGTTGAGCCGGAAGAAACGGAGGAGGCCGCTCGCAAAAAGAAGAAAAAGAAGAAGCTTCGCTACCATGAAATCGATGAGAGGGAAGTGGAAGACGCCATTCGCCGGACTTTCCACATGATGGATGAGACGCCCGTCAGCGCACGAGCCATCTTTAAGCGCCGGCGAAAAAAGGAACGGCTGGAAGAGGAGCAGCGGATGATGGAAGAGGTCGAGAAAGAAAAGAAAATCCTCCGCGTGACAGAATTTGTCACGGTGAATGAGTTGGCGAACCTGATGCAGGTCACCGCCGCTGAGGTCATAAAGAAATGCATCGAGCTGGGGCTAATGGTGTCGATTAACCAGCGGCTGGATCGCGATACGATTACGCTTGTGGCCGATGAGTTTGGGTTAGATGTCCACTTCCAGGATGCCTTCGCTGAGGATGTTCTCGCCGATATTCCAGATCCGCCCGAGTCGCTGAGGCCACGCCCGCCGGTCGTAACCATCATGGGCCACGTTGACCACGGAAAGACTTCTCTTCTGGATCACATCCGAGAAACGAACGTCGTCGCGGGTGAATCCGGTGGTATCACGCAGCACATCGGGGCTTATGAAGTTTCTCTCAACGGGAATAAGAAAATCACGTTCCTTGACACTCCAGGCCACGAAGCCTTTACGGCAATGCGAGCGCGCGGGGCTCAGGTAACGGATATCGTTGTCCTTGTCGTTGCCGCGGATGACGCGGTAATGCCGCAGACCCTCGAAGCGATCAGTCATGCGCAAGCAGCGAATGTTCCGATTGTCATCGCCATCAATAAGATCGACAAAGCGGATGCAAACCCAGACCGAATTCGCCAGCAGCTTGCTGAGAAAGGAATTCTGGTGGAGGAGTGGGGAGGAAAATATCAATCAGTGGAGATTTCTGCTCGGACAGGAAAGAATGTGGAGCTGTTGCTGGAGAAAATTCTTGTCGAGGCTGAGTTGCTGGATCTCAAGGCGAATCCTGATCGCTACGCTCGGGGAACCATCATCGAGGCACAGCTGGATAAAGGGAAAGGGATTGTCGGAACCGTGCTCGTCCAGAAAGGGACATTGAAATTGGGCGACGCGTTCATCGCCGGAATCTACAGCGGCAGAGTGCGAGCAATGTTCGATGAACGCGGCAACCGCGTTGAGGTTGCTCCACCCTCGACCCCTGTGCAGGTCACTGGCTTCGATGGGATCCCGCAAGCGGGTGATGTCTTCGTGGCTGTGCCATCCGAGCGGGAGGCTCGAGAGATCAGCTTGAGGCGACAGCAACTGAAACGAGAACAGGATTTCCGGCAGAGACGAAAGGTAACACTCGACTCGCTGTCGCAAGAGATCAAGGAAGGGCAAGTCAAAGAGCTAAAGATCATTGTGAAGGGAGATGTCGATGGCTCGGTCGAAGCTCTGTCCGATTCTCTCATGAAACAATCGACACCGGAGGTGAAAGTGAGTGTTCTCCACCGTGGCGTCGGGGCGATCTCTGAATCGGATGTGCTGCTCGCCGCCGCCTCAGGTGCAGTGATCATCGGTTTTCATGTCAGACCGAACTTAAATGCAAGACGGCTTGCTGAACAAGAACAAGTCGATATCCGCCTGCACAACATCATCTATGATGCGATTAAGGAGGTTCGGGACGCTCTGGAAGGGTTACTCGAACCCGAAAGAAAAGAAGAAGTCGTTGCGACCGTCCTTGTCCGAGAGACGTTCAAGGTCTCCAAGGTCGGAACGGTCGCTGGTTGTTATGTGCAAGATGGAAAGATCTCACGTAGCAACAAGGTACGACTGGTCCGGGACGGGGTCGTCGTGTACGAAGGTCTGATCGCCTCGTTGAAGCGATTCAAAGAAGACGTGAAAGAAGTCGAAGCTGGGTTTGAATGCGGCATCGCCTTCCAGAACTTCAACGATTTCAAAGTTGGCGATACCATCGAGGCGTATCGACTGGTTGAAACAAAGCGGAAGCTGTAATTCACTCATCCAATTCCATTTACTCTGCATCAACATTGTTCTTTGGCAGAGACGTCGGAAAGAGAGTAAGCGATGTCGGTCCGTACAGAGAAGGTGGCCTCCCTTATCCGGGAAGAGATCAGCACGATCATCCAGCGGGACTTCAGCGAGCTTTCCTCCGGGATGATCACCGTAACAGAAGTTCGCATGTCGCCCGATCTGAGGATAGCGAAAGTTTACGTGAGCATTCTTGGGACGACGGATGTGAAGGACGAGACGCTGAAGATGCTGGAAATGAACAAGAAAGAGATACGGTCTCGTATTGGCGGCCACATTCGGATCAAGTTCACACCGGAAATCGTTTTCTTTCTTGACGACACGCTCGATCGGGTGGAAGCCATCAACAATCTCATCAAAAAGATTCATGACGAACAGAAATGAGTTCCTGCATCCGAATCCGACTCCGGAGAACTATGAGCTTGAAGCAGGGAAGCTCCTGCTTGTACAGAAACCGAAAGGATGGACGTCGTTCGACGTCGTCCAAGCGATCCGCGAGCTGTTTCGGATACGAAAAATTGGACACGCGGGAACCTTGGACCCGATGGCTTCAGGTTTGTTGATTGTCTGCACAGGACGAATGACGAAGGAAATCGAGAGACTGAAAAACCTGTCGAAGGAGTACCGCGGTGTGATGCAACTCGGAGCAAGAACAAAAAGCTTTGACGAAGAAACAGAGGTCTACGAGCGCCGCCCTCTGAATGGAGTCGACGAGGAGGCAGTAAGAGAGTTGTTTCCCGAGTTCGTCGGAGAGATCGAGCAATCTCCACCTCTTTATTCGGCCGTGAAGTACCACGGGAAACCGCTTTACAAGTATGCTCGCAAAGGAAAAGTCATCGACGCACCTCGCCGACGCGTTCGGATTTTCGAGTTTGAGCCTTTGGATATCAGAATTCCTGCAACGGAGGGGCAGTCGGGGGAAGTCGAATTTAGGATCGTGTCGTCGGGCGGGACGTATGTTCGTTCGATTGTCGAAGAATTTGGGTTGCGACTGGGTTGCGGCGCTTATCTAAAAGAGCTGGTGAGAACGAGGATTGGCGAATACAGACTAGAAGATTCTCTCACGATCGAGGAGCTAGAGCAGCTCGCAGTCCTGGATTGAGGTGAATCAATCTGTTCGAAAGCAGACGGGAATGGAAGTCGTTTACTCAACTCAGGAAATCTCCAAGGCACCGAACACGGTTGTAACCGTCGGAACGTACGACGGTGTTCACCTTGGTCATCAGGAGATCCTGAAGGAGGCTGTACGAAGGGCCCGGGTTCGTGGCGGCCGAAGCGTCTGCGTCACGTTTGATCCGCATCCAAAGGAGATCGTCTCAAAAGAGAAAGGCCCGATTGAACTGCTGACGACGTTAGAAGAACGTCTTGAGCTTCTTGCTGCGCATGGACTCGATGTGACCCTCGTGATCAAATTTACCTATGAATTCTCGAGACAGACGCCGCGCCAGTTCTATGAGTCGTATCTCGTGAACGGACTGGGGATCAGTGAGGAGGTAGGGGGGTACGACCACATGTTCGGCCGCGATCGGACGGGCAGCGTGCACGACTTAAAAAAGATTGGCGATGAGTTCGGATTTCTCGTCACCATCGTCCCGCCCATTACCGTCGATGGTGAAGTGGTCAATAGCTCGAAGGTCAGGCAGGCGTTGCGCGAGGGAGAAGTCCAGCGAGCAAGGAAGTTTCTCGGTCGCGAGTACCTCCTGGGCGGTGTTGTCGTGAAGGGTTCTGGGCGAGGGGCGACGCTCGGATTTCCGACTGCAAATCTCGAACCAGCTTCCATGAAAAAACTGGTTCCGAAGGATGGGGTTTATTTTGTACGTGCCTTGCTCGGAGAGCAGTCATACTTCGGGATGATGAATATTGGGGTTCGGCCGACGTTTGAAACCGACCACCGCCGAGTATTGGAAGTTCACTTGTTTGACTTCGATGATATGATCTATGGTTCTCTCTTGAAGGTACAATTCCTCCAGAGAATTAGAGATGAAGTCCGGTTCGCTTCCACGGAGGACCTTGTTCGTAGATTGAGACGCGACAAGGAAGAGTGTATGAAACTGAAAGAACAACCTATTTACCATTTCGCATAGGAGCAATCGCTTATGCCTTTGACACCGGAACAGAAGTTGGAGATCATCAGGAGATTTGGCAAGACTGCCAAGGATACGGGTTCACCTGAAGTCCAGATCGCGTTGTTGACCCAGCACATCAACGAACTCGCTACGCACTTCGAGCGTCACGTAAAGGATCACCATTCCCGGTTGGGCCTCCTGAAGTTAGTTGGGAAGCGTCGGCGTCTTCTCGAGTATCTCCAGAGGAAGAATGTCGAACGTTACCGCAAGCTCATTGCTGAACTCGATATCCGGAAGTAACATCAGAAAAGAGGACTGAAAAGGATGCACAAGATCGAATCCATAGAGTTGGATGGCCGTCTCCTCACGCTGGAAACGGGCAAGTATGCCCAGCAAGCGGATGCTGCCGTCATGATTCGCTACGCCGATACAATGGTTCTGGCAACTGTTGTCTCCGCCAAAGAACCGATCGACGGTCAAGATTTCTTACCCCTTCAGGTGGAGTATCGCGAGAAGATTTCGGCAGCTGGAAAAATCCCGGGCGGCTTCTTCAAGCGCGAAGGCCGACCGACAGAGAAGGAGGTTCTCTCGTCGCGTCTCATTGACCGCCCCATCCGGCCACTGTTTCCAAAAAACTACCGCTACGAGACACAGGTCATCGTCACCGTCTTCTCCTCCGATCAAGAGCACGACGGCGATGTCCTGGGTGCAATTGCGGCTTCATCAGCTTTGATGATTTCGGATGTTCCGTTTGACGGACCGATCTCAGAAGTCCGAGTTGGGAGGATCGACGGCAAATTCGTTCTGAATCCGACTTACTCTCAACTCGATGAAAGTGATATGGATCTCGTTGTTGCCGGCACAGACGAAAGTGTCGTCATGGTGGAAGGAGAAACAAAAGAAGTTTCGGAAGCTGAGCTGCTGGAGGCAATGAAGGTTGCCCATGAGGCCATCAAGAAGGTGAATGCTCTCCAGCGTCAACTAGCGGATGGAATCGCCAAACCAAAGCGCGCGGTGGAGGAGGTCGTACCGGATGAAAGGTTGAAGTCAGAGGTGAAGTCCCTCGCTCTCGAGAAGCTAAAGACCTTCAACCGCACAGTTCTCAGTAAGGATGGACGAAGCAAGAGGCGGGCGGAAATTGAGAATGAAGTCCAACTCGCGCTGGCAGAGAAGTACCCGGATCAACAAAAGCTCATCTCGCAATTGCTCCATGACATTGAGCGCGAAGACGTGCGGATGATGGTTCTCGAGGAAGGTCGTCGTCTTGACGGCCGTGGACCCAACGACATCCGGCCGATCACTTGTGAAGTGGGGCTTCTGCCTCGTACGCACGGTTCTTCTCTCTTCACGCGCGGTGAGACTCAGAGCCTCACGACGGTTACGCTGGGCACGAAGCCAGATGAACAGCTCATTGAAGGTCTCTTCCCTGAGTCCACGAAGCGGTTCATGCTTCATTATAACTTCCCACCATTCAGTGTTGGAGAGGTGGGGAGAATCGCCGGACCGGGCAGGCGCGAGATCGGCCATGGGAATCTTGCTGAGCGGGCATTGAAGAATCAAATTCCGCCGGAGGAGGAATTCCCCTACACGATCCGTGTGGTTTCTGACATTCTTGAATCGAACGGTTCTTCTTCGATGGCAACAGTGTGCGCTGGGACTCTTGCCCTGATGGATGGCGGAGTCCCGATCCGGAAACCGGTTGCAGGGATCGCAATGGGCCTGGTGAAGGAAGGCGATCGCGTGGCGATTCTGAGCGACATACTGGGGAATGAGGACCATCTTGGCGACATGGATTTCAAGGTGGCGGGTACACGAGACGGCATCACCGCCTTTCAAATGGACATCAAGATCAAGGGGATTTCGTTCGAACTCCTCGAACGGGCACTCCACCAGGCTCGCGAAGGACGGATGCAGATTCTGGACATTATGAAAGCCACGATCGCTGAACCGAGAAAAGACATTTCCGTCTACGCCCCCCGGTTAACTTCCATCAAGATCCCGGTGGATATGATTGGGGCAGTGATTGGCCCTGGAGGGAAAACAATCCGGCACATCGTGCAGGAGAGCGGGGCGGAAGTGAACATCGAGGAGGATGGGACCGTGGTGATTGCTTCTGCGAACAGAGATGCCACAGAGAAAGCACGGCAAATGATCGAGAGGATCGTCGAAGTTCCCGAGGTCGGCAAGGTGTACAAAGCCACCGTGCGGAAGATCATGGACTTTGGCGCTTTTGTGGAATTCCTCCCTGGCAAGGAAGGGCTAGTCCACATCTCGCAGATTGACACGAAACGAATTGAAAAAGTCTCAGATGTCCTTAAAGTGGGCGATGTGATTGAA
>JBBIJH010000109.1:0-2553 GCA_037446075.1 Ignavibacteriales bacterium | reverse complement strand
TCGACTGATCAAGATTGATGAAGAAGGCCGGTACAATCTTAGTCGAAAAGTCCTCCTTGCACCGCAGAGGGAGAAGAAGGAAGAACGCAAAGAGACGTTTCCTAAATCCAGAGTGTTGAAGCCGCAGTCTGAGCACAGGAATTAATTGATCCTTGTCCTTCGAAGTCTGTTTTGTTGATGGAGAAACACTCTGAAGGATCCGAATAGAAAAATCCTCCTGATCGTCTTGGACGGTTTTGGCATTGGATCGGATGATAAAGTCAGTGCCATTGCTCTCGCCCGAAGGCCTTTCCTCGATAACCTCCTGAAGAATTTCAAGTCCACTACCCTCGTTGCGTCCAGTGAGGATGTAGGTCTGCCGAACGGGCAGATGGGGAACTCAGAGGTTGGTCACATGAATATTGGTGCAGGCCGTGTGGTCTACCAGGAGATCACCCGAATTAACCGCGCGATTCGCTCCGGGGATTTTTTCCAGAACCCTGCCTTTCTTCTCGCTGCCGAAAACGTCAAGGGGCGAAGTTCCGGGCTCCACCTGATGGGCTTGGTTTCGGACGGAGGTGTCCATAGTCACATCGACCATCTCTTTGCACTGCTGGAGTTTGCGGTTCGGCAAGAGCTTCAGAAGGTTTACGTTCACGCTTTTCTCGACGGCCGTGACACACCACCGGAAGCGGGTGTCGGGTATCTTCAGCAGCTTCAGGCGAAAATGAGTGAGCTTGGTGTTGGTGAGCTTGCAACGGTCATGGGACGTTATTACGCGATGGATCGTGACAGTCGGTGGGACCGGACTGAGAAAGCGTACCGTGCGATCGCTGAAGGAACTGGGCTGCGATGGAGAGACCCGATTGAGGCAGTCCGGGCCTCTTATGATAAAGGCATCACTGATGAATTCGTACTTCCCATCGTCATTGAGAAGGGCCGAAAACCAGTAGCCACAGTTCGAGATGGCGATTCAGTCATCCATTTTAATTTCCGAACCGATCGGCCACGGCAATTAACGCGGGCCTTCATCATGGACAAGTTCGATAAATTCTCGAGACGGAAGCTTGATATCGTATACGTGACGATGACGCCCTACCATGATGACTTCGCGTGCCCCGCGGCCTTCACGACAATGGATCTTTCCAAAACTCTGGGTGAGCTTGTTTCGGCGATGGGCTGGAAGCAGCTCAGGCTCGCTGAGACAGAGAAATATGCGCATGTGACATTCTTCTTCAACGGTGGGAGAGAGGATCCGTTTCCCGGGGAGGATCGAATTCTCGTCCCTTCGCCCCGAGGCGTAGCAACCTACGACCAGAAGCCTGAGATGAGTGCGTATGAAGTCACTGAGAAAGCGCTCCAATCTATCTCTTCGAAGCAGTACGCCCTCATAGTAATGAACTATGCAAATGCGGACATGGTCGGTCATTCTGGAGTCATGGCCGCCGCCATCAGGGCAGTGGAGGTAGTGGACGAATGCTTGAGCAAGGTCGTTCCGGCGGCGAGAGAGGCCGGATACACCGTCCTCATCACCGCTGATCATGGAAATGCAGATAAAATGATCGACGAGGACGGTGGGCCCCACACAGCTCACACCGCAAACGTCGTTCCTTTCATTCTCGTTGCAGACAAAGATATAGGGAAACTCCGTCCTCATGGGAAACTTGCTGACATTGCCCCGACGATCTGCGAGCTGATGGGGATTGAGATCCCGCCGGAGATGGATGGAGAATCGTTGCTGGAGCGGGCCGAAGTCGCAACATCGGGATTGGATCGGCCGACAGCCTGAGTAGGGATCATAAGCCCCCGACGTTCATATCTTCTTGTTCATGTCTCGGCATTTCGTGTTTCGTCCCTATCTCGCTCGGCGCGACCAGGGAAATTCAAATATGGAGTCCTTCAGCGCACTTTCACAGGGTATCCCTCAGCTTTCCTTGCCATGAATGTGTTCGTCAAGCCTGCCAAGATGCTTCAAGGTGAGATAACCCTCCCTGGAGACAAATCCATCACCCACCGTGCAATGATGATTGGGGCGCTTTCTGATGGTGTGACTGAGATTCATGGGCTCTCCACTGCGGCTGATCCTCTCAGCACATTGAGTTGCCTTCGCGAACTCGGAGTGAAGATAGAGCTATCCGGAGAGATTCTACTCATTGAGGGTCGAGGGTTAGGAAACCTCACTCAATCGTTACGCCCGCTTGATGCAGGAAACTCCGGGACCACAATACGCCTGCTTACGGGAATCCTCGCAGCACAAAAGTTTCAGTCAGTGGTAACGGGGGACAAGTCGCTTCGGGGTCGTCCGATGAAGCGGGTCATCGATCCCCTTGTTCAGATGGGTGCTCGAATCGAAAGCGCTCCCGGGCAGACCGCTCCTCTGAAGATCTTTCCCACGAACGGACTCCATGGAATCGAGTATGAGCTACCGATCCCCAGCGCACAGGTGAAATCGGCAATCATTTTCGCCGCACTGCACGCAGAGGGAGTTACAACAGTCCAGGAGCGTATTCAAACCCGTGACCACACGGAACGCATGCTTGGCCTTGATGCTCAGGCTATTGACGGTTCGTATAT
>JBBIJH010000108.1:0-9201 GCA_037446075.1 Ignavibacteriales bacterium | reverse complement strand
GCACTTTGATAAGCAGGCCGCCGCCTTTTGGGCTGACATAGAGTTCTGGATCGCTGACACTGGAGAAGAAGCCCAATCGTTCTATTCGCTTCCTCAGGGTTCGAGCTTTTGCCTGACTGTACGGCTCGCCCGGCCCGATGCGCAGCTCTCGGAGGATCACATTTGACTTCGTATCCTTGTTCCCCTCGACCTTCACCTCTTCAATTCTTATTAGGTCTCCTTCATGAATGGCTAAGACCAGTTTCAATTTTGGTTCTCCGTTCTCCAGATACGTTCCCAGTGACTCAATTTTGACTTCCGCAAAAGGATAGCCAATTTCTCCATACTCCTGAAGAAGGGCGTTGATATCCCTTTCCAGTTGAGCTTGCCTGAGTGGTGCGCCAACCCTTGTCTCAAACATGCTCAAGATGCGCTCATGAGAGAGTACGGTATTTCCCTGCAACTCGATAGCGCCCAGCTCCGTGCGCGCTCCTTCCCGCAGGTAGATCGCAAGTTCAGCGCGCGAGTTGTCATCGACGAGTTTGGTGGACAAAGATTCGACGAAGGCCGAATAAAAACCTTCTTCCCGATATCGGGCGGTGAGGCTCGAGACTGCGGCACGAAGAACATCTTCGGAATATGGAGAGCCCGTTTTCAGCCCCGCCCAGGTAAGTAGTTCTCTCGCTGGAAAGCTCTCGTTTCCGAAAAACTCGACCGACTTCACTTTGATACCATCCTGGCTAAGAGCAGGGGTTCCGAAGACAAGGGTCCAAAGAAGAGGAAAGAAAATACGTTGGAATTGAGATAGTATGGGGAGGTTTTTCAGAGTGTAGAAGCGTGCGTGGGAAAGTCGGTACTTCATGTGGATGGGACGAGTGCGAGTTACAAGGAACTCGCCTAGAGCCGTCAATTCCTCCTGTCGAATCGCGTACGGAAACGAGGCCTCCCGATACGATGCCAGCTGGAGGCGACTACCTTCGCTTCCAGACTTCAGACAATGGGGTGATCAGGCGGTAATCCCCAAACCCAGTCTGATCCACGAAGACAAATCGTCTATCCTGATCGTAGTAGTACCAAACCTCATACGGTTTGCCACCGATTTCAAACGGATGACGATCGACGTTGCTGGGCGCTCCAAAAATGATGAAGATCATGCCGCGATCAGTTTTCCAGCCCTCCAGGTAATGTTTGAAGTGCTGGTTCGCATACTCGACGCGAGCGTAGTATTCCTCCATTGCCTCGTTTTCTTCAGTCCCGGGAGTAGGATCCCTCTTCTTCCAGAATTCCATGAACCTGTCTTGTTTCTCCCTGAGGTTCGTAGCTTCTTTCAAGTACTTGCGCTCCGAATCTTTTGCAATGTAGATGAGTTGGTCGATCGCCGCGTCAAGGTCCGTGACACTCATTGGAATTCCAACCCACCGAGCCATGATGAACCGCCTTGTTGTCGCCAAGAGGGTCGACTCTTCTCCCGTCCGAGCCACGGGTTTACGCACTTCGAGAACGAGGTCATAGTTCCCAAGCGGAAGGTCCAGGGTGTCGATCTTGAGAAACACCTGGTTGCGTCCGTGCGTCACCGGCTCAACGTGCGAGGCGGCAAGGTACTCGAGCTTTTTATCGACGGGACTAAAGACTTTGCAGTCTAGCTGCAGACTGTCGAAACCGCTGTTGTTATAGAGTTCAAAGAAGAGATGGAACGGACCAGGCTCTTCGGTCACATTCGCGGTGATATTGGGGGTAACATTTTTTCGCCCACCATCCACAGACAGCCTCTTGACGAGCATCAAGTCGCTGACCGTTAAGTTAGATTTGGAAAAGTTGGGGACATGCACGGGAATCTCGATCTGTGAGATTTTTCGTGACTCTGCGTCCCTCACCTGTGCCCTCAGCGTGTACTTTGATGCTTGGAGCGGAAAAGATCTAACCACGAGACTATAAGCTTTGGTGGAGATCGTCTCGTCGAAGTTTGTGGTCCTTACCGTCTCGGTCCAGTTTTTCTCCACGACAGGTGTTTTGAGGTCCGAAAGAATCGTGACAGTCGCTTCGTATCGCGCGACATATTGGTCGTGATCCTTCAAGAAGTGCAATTGTGAGTAAGGCACCTGAATATAGACATCGAGCCGGCTACCGGCTGTGTCACTCAGGAAGCTCAGCGCGTCGAGGTAAAACGGCGGAGTCTCTTGTTTTGCTTCCGAGGCTGCTTCTACCTGAGCTGACGCTGCGACTGGAATCCACACGATCAGTACAGCGCACAGAAGAAACTTCGCGACAAGAGCTTTTCGGAGAGAGATTGCAGGCATAACGTTACCTAGTTCGGTTCAAATCTGCCTCTTCCACGCTCGCAAAGAGGTCATACTCAATAGCATCAACAATTCTTGCCTCGTAAAAGTTACCAACCTTAAGCCTGTCGGTGTCTGGAAGGATTACTTCATTGTCGATTTCCGGCGCGTCCCACTCCGTCCGGCCATAAAAGACCTCCCCTTCCCTTCGGTCGAGTAGAACGCGAACTCGCTCCCCCACGAGGGACTCATTCTTTTCTGCGGAGATCTCTTTTTGGAGCTCCATAATGACTTCCTTTCGCCGCTCCTTTTCCGCACGGGAGATAGGATCCCCGAGTGGCTCAGCAATTGTATTCTCTTCTTGCGAATAGGTGAAAACACCCAACCTGTTAAATTGGGTCTTCTCCACAAAGTCCAGCAGTTCTTGGAACTCCTTCTCTGTCTCCTCCGGATAGCCTACAATGAGCGTGGTCCGCAAAGCAATATCTGGAATTCTCTCCCGGATTTCATTGATGAGGCCTTCGGTTGTCCTGCGCGTCATGCCCCGCCGCATTGATGCCAGAACACGGTCAGAGCAGTGTTGGACTGGCAAATCAATATATCGACAGATTCTTGGATTGTCAACCATTAGGTCAAGGATCTCGGAGGGGAAGTTGGCCGGATAGACGTACATCAGCCTGATCCATTCGACTCCATCGACAGCTGCGAGCTTCTCCAGCAATGCCCGCAGTTCCCTCTTTCGCGACCGGTCGATTCCATAATAGGCCAAATCCTGTGCGATGAGGATTAGCTCTTTCACACCTCTCCCTGCTAGGGCCTTGGCCTCCCGGATTATCTCATCCATCGGCCGGCTGACATGTTTGCCGCGCATCAATGGGATCGCACAGAAGGAACAGGGATGGTTGCACCCCTCCGAGATCTTCAGATAAGCATAGTGAGATGGAGTCGTGAGTAGCCTTTCACCCAAAAGGTCATACTTCAGACTGCTTCCCAGTTCAGCAAGGATTTCATCATGCTCATTCACCCCAAAGAAGCGGTCGACTTCCGGGAGTTCTGATTCCATCTCGGCTCGATACCGTTGGGCGAGACAGCCAATAACGAAGAGCCTTTTCAAATGCCCGCTGGATTTCAGACGAGCCGTTTCTAGGATCGTATCAATCGACTCCAGCTTGGCGGGTTCGATAAAGCCGCACGTGTTGATAATCGCAACCTCCGCCTCTTCTGGAGCCGGTACGACTTCGAAGTTGCTCGCCCGCAACTGTCCGAGGAGTACTTCGGAATCTACCTCATTCTTTGGGCAACCCAGCGTGAGAACCTGTATCTTTGGTCTTCGATTCATCGATTGTTCCCAAATCAGAAGATCACCAAATCAAAATAAAGAAAAAGAATTGGAGAAACAAATAACAAGCTATCAAAGCGATCGAGCACCCCACCGTGTCCAGGAATGATGCGCGAAGAATCCTTTACTTCGGCGTCGCGTTTGAACAGGGACTCTGCAAGGTCCCCGAGCTGGCCAAACACACCGACGACCATGCCCACGACAAAGCTGTCGGTCAGCGTAAGGAATGGCACGATGAGAGAACGCGCAAGCAGCGAAGATAGAATGGCAGCCACGAGGCCGCCGACCGCCCCTTCCCATGTTTTGTTTGGACTGACGCGCTCGAGAAGCTTATGCCTGCCCCATCTCACTCCGATGAACTGAGCAACGCTATCACAAATCCAGACACAAACAAAGATGGAGATCAACGTGTATCCACCCCAGCGGTAGACTGTTTCTCGGGCCGCATCCAGCGAGCCTTCGGCGAAGTGCGCAAGTAGTCGGGCGGGAAGTATGTCTTCACCAAAGAGCTCTCGAATTCCCACCATCGTCCCAAAAGAAAGGGAAACGTACAGGACACCGCTAATCGTAGACCCAATGTTAAAGGACGGAAACGGCTTGCCGCGGAACAACTCCAGGAATAAAGTCAGTAACGTGAAAACAACCAGAACAATTAGAAGAATCTGCCATTGGGTGGGCAAACGAAGCGAGGTAAACTTCTGCTGGAGAAGCGTCCCAAGGTCAAGATGAAGCTGCTGATAGAAGAAAGCGCTCGTAATACAGATACCAGCCATCACGCCAAGCACCCTGAGCGGTGCACCGCCCTTCCGTTCTGCTAGCATGTAAAACTCGATGAGTGCAACCGAACCAGCGGCGACAAGAAAGAGGTAAAGAGGATACCCGCCAATCAGGGTAAGGATCACGATAACGGGGATCCCGACCGCTGCGACGGCTACCCGCGTCCTCATTTCACTCAACGCGAACCTCCGTGAAGGAGAAAACAGAGTGACTCACTCTTCTTCGGATTCAAACTCATCGTCTTCCTCGACCTCTTTCAGTCGCTTCAAAACCTCCCTTGCCTTCGCCAGCTTTGGCTTAGGAACCATCACATTGACGACTGCAAGCCGACTCATGGGAATAAAGTACGCATGATCGACTTGCGAGAAAACGAGTGCCTTGATTCCCACAAGCTCCAGGTTCGCACGCACCATCTCGGCTTCATATTCGGTCGATGACGTATAGACGACAGCCCAGTTCTCATAAATCTTGACGTGCTCGTCGGTATCACAGAATACTTTCCCTTTCTTGGCGTGAGCGCACTCGCGGCACACTGGCTTCCCACACACCACGCATACTCCAACGGCTCCCACGCCGGGGTGAGCTTCACATTCGATTGCCGCCTCGTCCATCTCTTTTTCAAAAATGATTCCACAGTGGATGCAGTAATCGGCATCCGCGTCGATTTGACTGTCGCAGTTATCGCAGAAGCGAGGCTCACCAAGGAGTAGATCCTCTCCACACTCAGGACAGATAGCGGTTCCTTTCACATAATCGTATCCGCATGTGGGACAGAAGGGCATCGTTGGATCAGGCGGAAAGCTCGGCACTGGGACGAGTGGATCTAAGAAATGCAAGAGTCGAGAGGAGAAAAAGAGAACCAAAGCCCACGAGCGCATAAACGACAGTGGAGACTGGCAGATGGGGTGCTTCACCCGCAAGAAGCAGACTCTCATCAGCGTTGAAGAATGCAGCGATCACAGCGAACAAATTGTTTGCAAAGTGAGCAACGATGGAGGTGAGCGTGCTCCCCGAATGGTAAACGAGGAAGCCAAAGTAAATCCCCAGCAGTGCAAGCGGAACGAAAGAAAAAGGGTTGAGATGGTATGCCCCAAAGATGATTCCTGAGACAATGATTCCCCACGATTTCCTTAGACCTGCTTCAAAGTTCTTCTGGACGAATCCACGGAAAAGAAGTTCTTCGCAGAAGGCAGGAACAATGGCCACTACTACCAGTACGTACAGCAACTCGGGGACGGAGTGCGCAGAGACAAGATTCTTATAGGTCTCTTCGATCAGTTTCCTCAGCTGGTCGACCACAGGGCGAACCGACTGCGGAATGGGAAGTTGATCCTGCGCGGCCATGTACAGTTGCAGAAGCTGTTGCAGCGAAAGGACGCCGATGACCGCAAACAGTATCTGCCGCGAACCCGTTGCATGCAGACGAAGCCCTATCCGGAGATTACCACTTTGGAGACGCACCAGAAGAATTGTCGGGACCAAAATAAGAACGACCTGAGCACCCATCGTCGCAAGACGCAGTCCCTGGATATTCTCCGGGCGCAGCCGCCCACCGAAAAGGAAAAAAGTGACCGTCCCACCGACAAGCTGGTAGAGAATGAAGATAACGAGGAGCGAAAGGAGCGCAAAGGTCACAGGTGAAAGCCCATGACGCTCAAGGAAGGTCTGTGATTCAGGAACGGAAACCTCTGCTCCAAGAGGCCTCGCGATATCGTCGGATTGCTCGAAAGACATTGCTTGCCTCACCGAATGTGCTGTCTGATCATCGCCGCAAGGAGGGGGATCATGACTTCATGGTGTCCCGTAAACTGATAGCCCTTCCCACCATTGATCGTGGGTCGATGGACAACGTTCATCGCCGGCCGATAGTGCTGGATCATATCGAAGTTTGCAGTAACAAATCCCTTCACCTTGAAGCCGAGGTTCCTCGCAACTGTGAGCGCCTTCAGGAATACCTCCGGCATGATTACGGCGGAACCCCAATTCATCACTACGCCTCCTCCCCCAAGCCCGCCGACCACATGGGCGAGGATTTTGAAATCTCTGAAACTCATCTCCCCAGTCGCCGCTCCGTCCATCGTTGGCTGCTGGTGAACGATATCCGTACCAATGGCTGCATGGACGGTGACGGGGAGGCGCAGCCGATAGCATGTTGCCAAGATGCTGACCCTCCGATGGGGTGCACGAGCTTTCAACAGCGCTCTCCCAAGGGCTTCGCCGTACCCTACATCGGGTTTGTTCACTGCATTTGTGAGTGCGTGGTTGATGAATTCTCCCGTTTCTCGAGACATGCCAAAACTCCCATTGCGAAGAGCCTCGGCAACATCCTCGGAGGTTTTGCCCCAGAGTGAAACCTCCACGTCGTGGATTGCAGCCGCGCTATTCATCGCCACTCCGGTGATTACTTTTCTTTTCAACAGATCGATCACGAGGGGGGAGAGTCCGACCTTGATAACGTGTGCACCGAGCAGTACAAGCACGGGTTTATTCTTCCAGCGCGCGGAGACAATCTTTGCCACAAACTCTCGAAGCTCATCTGCAGCGAGAATGCGCGGGAATGAATTAATGAAACTGGCAAATCTACCCTTCTGCGGATCGAAGGGTCGCGCAAAATCCTTCAGTCGAACTTTGCTCTTTCGATTCTTGATCGAGATCGTCTTAATTTTCGCAAAATCAACGGATGGGTAGCGCGAAGTCATGAGGAGTGCGTTTAGTTGGAAATAGAACGCCGTGCACGAATGGGTCCCAGGATGCCCGAGTATTCCTTCAACTCCGCTTTGATGGAGCCGATCAACACTTTCGTGCTCACTCTGACAGGGATTTTTCTATCGTCATCGGAGAACCAGATGATGATCCTCCCTTCGCTCTTGAACAGCCCTCCTTCTCGCACGAGAGGCTCGACAATAATGCAGTCAAATGTCCCGGCTTCCACTGTGATTGTTTCTTTGCCCAAGTATTTCACATCGAGCGGGTAAGTCTGATCTTTATAGAAATTCTCAAGCCGAACTTTTTCCCCGGGTCGCTTCCTAGAGAAATCAATCGTCCGCGAAAAATAGAATGCGGAGACAACATCATGCACGTAAGGCGGGATATCGAACTCGCCATCTGCAGTCACTGCCTTCCCACGATAGTGGTCCAGCTTCGCGCTGAACTGTCTTCGATACCCGCCCTCCTGTATCCGCTGCTCAAACCTCCAGGGGAAAAGCCCCACGATATCAAGATACGATTCGTAGTGGTCACGGACTCGATAGATCACCGAAAACGCACCCGTCGAGTTTAAGTCAAACGTCACGCGATAGCAAGCCCGACCGCTAACCGTATCGATCGATCCGACTGCCATAATCGCTTCACCGGCGTGGATGAAGCCATATCTAACTTCGAACAGGAGTCGCTCACCCAACGTGAAAGCCCTATTTTCAACGACACGAAAGTTTCTGACTCGCCTAGAATTTTCATCCGCTGTATCTCTCTCAGCGGAGGCTTTCGAGGAATCCTGCGCAAAGATGCTGGAAGCGAGGGAAAGGAAGCAGGAGCCGATACACAAGAATCGCACGAACTTTTCAAGACGAGACCGTCTGTGCATGCCTCGCGCCCCTTGTCTTCCTACGGCTCGCCTGAAGAAGCTCCTCAATGGCAGCAAAGACCTGATCGACGGTGATTTGGTCCATGCAGTCGCTCCCTTCGCATTCGCCACCCTGACATCTCGGACAAAGATTTCGGTCGGGAACAAAGACTCTCTTCTTCGACGTACATGGCCCCCAACGCTGAGGACCGCACTCAAGGATTGGAGGGTAAATCCCCACAAGAGCCGTACCGACTGCAGCGGCGATGTGCAAAGGACCCGTTGAATTCGACACGAAGACATCCGCCTTCCGAATGAGTGCGGCTAGTTCGAGAAGGCTCAATTGGCCCGTGAGGTTGACTGCTCCACGAGGGATCTCCTTCATCGCGGCCTGCACGACACTCTCTTCTCCTTTGCCGCCAGTAAGAATGGCGCGCGCACCAAGCTTCTCCACACACTCTGCGGCAAGTCTCCCGAAATTGGACGGACTCCAGTCCCTAGCCGAGCCTCCACTTCCCGGGTGAAAGATCATCAACACCTCCCCAACATTGATTGGCAATTTCTTCAAGAGCTTCGTGACCCGGTCATCGTCTTCCTCAGGGATCTGGATGGGGAATTCCACAGGAGGTTTCCATTGACACCCGAGCGCTGTGAGAAGGTTTAGATTGTATTCCGTCTCGTGACGTTTTGAGTCCTTTCGATGCTCGAAAACTCTCCTATTGAACAGAAATGAGTACCAGCGGTATCCGGTCCCCACGCGAATTGGAATCCCCGCGAGGAAGGCAAGAAGCGCTAACCTGGGCGTCGGATGAACAACGACCACCGTGTCGAATCGCCGCATTCGCAGAGATCGAAGAAGCTGGAAGAAAGGAACTAACTTGACTGAATCGTCATAGAGCAGAACCTCGTCCAGGTACTGATTACGATGGAGGATTTCGGCTGGGTAAGCACTCACCAACATCGCAAGATGTGCATCGGGGAAATGCCTTCTTAGCACAGGGAGCATTGGTAATGTTAGAACGACATCCCCGAGGCGGTCGGTTCGGACCAGGAGTATTTTCTTTCTCTCATTCATTGTCGAGAACGACGAACACAAGAAAATCCGAAGCCAATGTACGTCAACACAAGCACCCTAAGCTCAGACCCCCTCCGCGCTCGGATCGAGGTCTTCTCTCGAGGTGAATCCAGTATGACTCGGAGTGAACCGCGCAAGCTCAAGCTTCTTTAATTGCTGACGAAGTTCATCGTGGCGCTGAGTGAATGGACTT
>JBBIJH010000107.1:0-9232 GCA_037446075.1 Ignavibacteriales bacterium | reverse complement strand
TGTCGATCCGGTGATAGAGACGATCGGCTTCTTCCGTACGTTTTCTTATTCCTATTCCTGCACTCTGGGCGCGCCAACAGTGTGTTTCAATTTACGAAACAGGGGAAGGAAAGTCAACGAGCTTTAGGTTTTGCAGTTAACTACAAGACAAATAGACGCGATGTGAAATCAAGACTGATGAGTACCGACGAATGACGGTATCAATTCGGTAGGATTACTTCCCCGCCTGTCTCATCCAAACGACGCCTTTGGAGCAGACAAGCCTTCATGAATGATCAGCCCACGGATTCTTCGCGATGCTGCACTAAATTAGGTAACTCCACCCAAAAAGTCAAATAGAACGTTTTATCGAAACTCGAGCCTTACATTCGCTCCGGCGCGGAAATTCCCAGAATTCTGAAGCCGTTCGCGAGCACTGTTTGAGTCGCCATCGAGAGTGCAAGGCGTGCCCTGGTCAGCATCTCATCATGTGAGATAACTCGATGATTATGATAGAACCGGTGAAATGCAGTGGCAACTCCTTGGAGATAGTCACACAGCCGATGCGGTTCAAACGTGAGCGCGCAGGACTTGACGACATCGGGGAAGTCGACCACCTCTTTGATCAATTCGATCTCCTCCGGTTCCTTCAGGAGAAGAAGCTGCTCCACTGAGGGGCGAGAGGAAGCGATATCGCCAAGCTCGTACCCAAACTCCTTTGAGGATTCCTCTGCGAAGCGGAGAATACTCGCAATCCGCGCGTGAGCGTACTGAAGATAGTAGACGGGGTTTTCCTCCGATTGCTTCTTCGCGAGATTCAGATCGAAGTTCAAATGACTACCGATGCTCCTCATCAAAAAGAAATATCGGACGGCATCAGGTCCGACCTCATTAATCAGCTCATCGAGGGTAACGAACGTTGCCCGTCGAGTCGACATCTTCACAACCTCACCGTCGCGAACGAGCGTGACAAACTGATGGATAAGAACCTTGATGCCATCCGTGTCGTAGCCGAGTGCTTTCAAACCCGCGATGACATCCGGATACGTCGCCATGTGTTCAGCACCGAAGATGTCCACGATGAGCTGAAATCCTCGCCTGAATTTCTCCCGGTGATAAGCAATGTCCGGCAGGCGGTACGTCGGCTCGCCTGAGCTTTTGACGATCACTTTGTCTCTATCGCTGCCGAACAGTGTTGCTTTGAACCAGACCGCTCCCTCGGCGTCGTAGGCGTAGCCTCGCTCGCGTAGCTCGGCAATCACCTCTTCCACCTTCCCAGTCTCATAGAGCGAATTCTCATTGAAAAACACATCAAAGTGGATGCCCAGTCGCGCACACGTTTGCTTAATGTCCGCGAAAATTTCCGCTTCTGCCCTCTCTTTGAAGATCCCTTCTGGGTCTTCGTCTCTCAATCCGTCCCCGTACTCCTCGTAGAGCCTCTTGGCAATTTCTCGGATGTAATCTCCTTGATAGTAGTCATCGGGAAAAGTGACTTGCTCGCCCAAATACTCCAGATAGCGCAGCCTCACCGAATCGCCAAGGATGCGCATCTGTCGACCAGCGTTGTTGAAATAGTACTCCCGCGTCACGTCGTGACCGGTCCAATCCAAAAGGTTGGCAACGGTATCACCAAACACTCCATTGCGGCCGTGCCCCACTGTCAGAGGTCCCGTCGGGTTTGCACTCACGAACTCTACCTGAGTTTTCACACCCTTTCCTTCATTTGACCTTCCAAAGGAAGCCCCTTTTTCGAGAACAGAGGCAAGCTCATAGAGATAGAACCGATTCGTAAATCTGAAGTTTATGAATCCAGGCCCGGCAATCTCGACCTTCTGGACAAGTTCTTTCTCAACGTTCAGTGCACCCACGATAGCACTGGCAAGTTCACGCGGGTTCTTTCTCAGCTTCTGCCCCAGCACCATGGCAACGTTCGTTGTGAGATCACCGTGTTCGGGGAGTCGTGGCTTCTCAAATGTTGGTGAGACTCCAGAATTAAACCCCAGAGATTTCAGCGCACGTTCGAATTTACTGGAGAGATACTCTTTCATCATAATGACTTCTTCGTAGACCGACGCGATTGGTGTGTGGATCTCTTCGCGCCTTTGCCACCTACAAGCTCCATATTGTCCTGAACGTAATCAAACTTTGCATCCCCCCAGAGACGTTCGAGATTATAGAAGGAGCGGATTTCCTTTTTGAAAATGTGAACGACCACATCGACATAGTCCAAGAGTACCCAGTTGAGATTGCTGTACCCCTCATTATGCCAGACCTCCCGGCCCGCTTTCTGCGCCCCGACGATAATTGCATCCGCAATCGCTTTCACTTGTGTGTCTGAATCTGCGGAACACACGACAAAGAAATCTGTAATCGGTGTCACCTTCCGCAGATCCATAATTACGATATCAAATGCTTTCTTCGTCAATGCGAACTGGGCAATCTTCCGGGCGAGGGTTCTTGGGCTCAATGGCATTTCCTTTCAACTAGTTCCGGGATCTTTCTTGGGCGAGAGTGACATGCAGAATCAAAGCGCCCCACAGACTTCTTTCCCGCGCGGCGCAAGACCCGCACCTGATAAGAACCGATGAAGGAACGACCGAACAACCTGTAGCAGCGTGAATCACCCGAAGATTAATCTGCCGATTCCACTTTACGTGAGAAAAAAATAACCGACCTCCCAAGAGGAGATCGGTTATGTAGATAACGAAACCTGGTGGATGCTTCGTTCAATACAGTCCTGGAGTTTGTGTGCTTTCTCTTCAGCGATAGTAGTCGTAGCCGGGGTAGAACGGGTTGTAGTAGTACGGGGAATAGAGCCCCCAATAGGGATAGAAAGGTACTTGGCGAAACTGAAGCTGGAAAAACATCTTCTCCGATGGTCGGTAATTCAATTCAGCGCGGTCAATGAAGATCTTGTTAAAATTCTTGTCCAGTTGCTTGCCGTAGGATCCGAACGGGGAATGCATCACGCTAACATCAAGACGGAGATTCAGCGGGTCAGAGACTTTGTAGAACATGCTGTTTGTGTACATTCCCACTCCGAGGTTCCTTCCCGACATCAGCATATAGGAAAAGGAGTAGCTGTGACGCATTGAGAAATTCGCGGGGTTAAACAGACCAAGGAAAAGACCCGATCCGTCTTGCCGCACGATCGACTCGGAAACTTTTGCCTTCTGTTCGGTTTGGGATTTGAACTGTGAGAACATCACTCCCTGCGTAAACAAGGCAAGGACCACTGCGCCAACGATCGTGGATCTTTTCATGTCCGGAGCTCCTCTCTTTGTTTGCTGACGTCCAAGTGGATGATACTGAATTCCAGTTTGAATGTCAATACCTGCCGGTGACATGCTTACCCTCAAAATCCGCTTGCAAGACATGGATTCCCAGCAACTTAACTCAACGGCTTCATCTAGACAAATTCGGCTTCAGGGCGCTTTTCGTCAGGCCGTTCCAGCCGTGCGATTCGTCGGAAAGCTATCATTTTGGATATACGCGTCACACGAGTTTACACTTGAAGAAAGGGGAAAAGGGCAGATTAGGATCTCTCTCGGCGCAACATGCCGCTCGAGATCACTTCCCTGGCGACTTTCAACTCTTCTGCCGTATTCACACCCCGGATTTCATCGAAGCTTCGGGCCTTTACCGCCGAGACGGGCAGCTTCCCTTCCCAGAATCGCTCGAAGACCCCAGTGAGGTAGTATTCTCGCTGCGCGTTGTCTCGCCGAAGCGTCTTCAGAGCATTGAAAAGCTCTACCTTCCTAAACACGTAAACACCAGAATTAATTTCTTTGACCAACTGTTCCTCTGGGTTGGCATCTTTTTCCTCCACGATCTTTTCCACGTGGCCACGGCTGTTCCGGATGATGCGGCCGTAACCGGTGGGGAGCGGAACATCCGCCGTTAGTATCGTCGCAACCGCCTTCGACTGCTGGTGGACGCTAAGCAAGGAGCGAACAGTTTCTACAGAAAGAAAGGGAACATCACCGGAAAGCACGAGAAGATCTCCCTCAAACCCCTCCAACTCATTTTCTGTCTGCATCACTGCATGTCCCGTTCCTAGCTGCTCCGTCTGTTCTACAAAGGTTGCCCGGTCCCCGAACTTTTTCTGAACATAGTTCATCACAGCATCTCGATGATGACCGACGATGACGATGGTTTTTGTCGAAGGAATCCGAATCGCAAGGTCGACAACGTAGTCGATCATTGGCTTCCCGTTCACCTCGTAAAGCACTTTGGGCATGTTCGGATCTTGCATCCGCTTTCCTTTTCCAGCGGCGAGAATGACAGAAACGATGGGCTCCAAGATTTTCCTTTCCCCCTTCCTCTTAGTATGGAGTGATGACAGTGTTATCAATCAGCCTCGTACTGCCGATGCGAACGGCAAGGGCCACGAGCACCGCTTGGTGATCTCTCAATCTTGTTACAGGCGACAACGTTTCCGGTTCCACCACGGCAATGTAATCGAGCTTCGCTGAGTTCTTGGAAGAGATCAGCCTCTTCATCTCATCGATGATCTTTCTTGGATCGCGCACGCCCTCTTGCACCAACCTCTCGGCGAGATCAAGCGACTGCTTTAACACGAGTGCATCGGTCCGCTCTTCAGGAGTGAGATAGACGTTGCGCGAACTCATCGCGAGTCCGTCAGGCTCCCGAACAGTCGGAGCAACGACGATCTCGATGTCGAAATTAAGATCCCGCACCATTTTCTTAATGATCGTCGCCTGCTGGGCATCCTTCTGTCCGAAGACCGCCAGATGAGGTTTTGTCAAATTGAAGAGCTTGGCCACGACAGTCGTGACACCACGAAAATGCGTCGGCCGAAACTCACCCTCAAGGATTCTCGACAGCTTCTCGACCTCTACGTACGACAAGTAATCTTCCCCGTACATTTCTCTGCTCTCTGGAGCAAAAAGGATATCGCATCCCGCTTCTTCTGCGAGTCTCCGGTCACGATTGAAATCGCGTGGATATCGGTCGAAGTCTTCTGTCGGTCCAAACTGCGTTGGATTCACAAAAAGGGTAACCACAACGATATCCGATCTCTGGCGAGCAAGCCTAATGAGACTAAGGTGACCTTCGTGTAGATATCCCATCGTGGGGACAACGCCGATTCGCTTTCCTTGCAGACGAAGCTCCTCTGCCGTCCTTTGCATCTCTCGGACGGAGGAGATGATTTTCATCCGCATCCCTTACCCCACTTCATAGGATCTTCTTGCCAAAAGCAGACTCCACAAGTTCCACCGCGAGCTCTGCGGATTGATTGTGGTTATCCAGAATCGGATTGACCTCGACGACATCGAGGGAAGTCATCAGTTTGGACTCGGCAATCGTCTCCATGATCGAATGCGCCTCTCGATAGCTAAGCCCGCCTTTTACTGGAGTCCCGACACCCGGTGCGATCGTAGGGTCCACGACATCAAGGTCGAAGCTTACGTGGACGTAGTCAACGTTGCGGGCAAGACGCCTTAGCGTGCGCTCCGTCACGCTGTGAACTCCGTACTTATCGATGTGTTCCATCGTGAGAATGTTAATCCTTGTTTCCCGGATTATCGCCTTCTCAGCCGAGTCCAACTCACGCACGCCAATAAGGAAAATATCGCGAGGATTTAGCTTCGGAGAATGACCGCCGATGGAGGTCAACTCGGTGGGGCCTACACCGGCACAAACTGCAAGAGGCATCCCGTGAATGTTTCCTGTTGGTGAGGTCTCTGGAGTGTTCATGTCGCCGTGGGCGTCAATCCAGAGGAGGCCGAGTTTCTTTTTCCTTCTGCGACAGAAGAGTGCCAGCCCGCCTACGGAGCCAATCGCAATGGAGTGGTCTCCTCCGAGAATGAGCGGGAAATCCCCGACTTCAAAGACTTTTTCCACTTTGCCCGCAAGCAATGTCGTGACTCGCGCGATCTCAGGCAAGTACCGAAGCTTTTCATCCCTCACTCTCTGCTGCTCAGGGATTTTTGTCGGGATGTCGCCCGCATCGGTGACGGTACAGCCAAGTGCTCGAAGCTTCTCGGCAAGTCCGGCGATGCGGATCGCAGACGGACCCATATCGACTCCACGCCGTCCAGCGCCGAGATCCATTGGAACACCTATTATCTGAATTGTCTTCACGATTTACAAGAAGGTGCACGGATTGGAAAAACCGGCCGCTACTGTTTCTCAAGAATCAGGCTGAGAAGCCGCACCACGGTCTGCCTCAGATCCCTACGATGGACGACGATATCTACGAATCCGTGTTCAAGTAAGAATTCCGCCCTCTGGAACCCTTTCGGTAGGTCCTTGCCAATCGTTTGACGGATGACACGTGGCCCGGCAAACCCTATGAGAGCACCGGGCTCTGCGATGATAATGTCGCCCAACATCGCCCAGCTTGCAGTCACTCCTCCGGTCGTGGGATCAGTCAGGATGGAGATGAAAGGAACTCCTCGATCAGCCAGGCGGGCGAGCTTGGAGCTTGTCTTCGCCATTTGCATTAGCGAAAGCGCCCCTTCCATCATTCGCGCTCCTCCTGTGGAGGATACGATGATCAGGGGCTGCCTCGTTTTGTATGCGAGATCGATCGCCCGGGCGACTTTCTCGCCCACAACGGACCCCATGCTTCCTCCGATGAATGCGAAATCCATGCATCCGATGACAACCGGAATTCCATCCATTTTGCCTGTTCCTGTCCTTACGGCTTCCATCAGGGAGGATTTCTTCATCGACTCGTTGAGCCGGTCTTTGTATGACTTCGTGTCCACAAAATTCAGTGGGTCGACGGATCGCATCTTTCGGTCCATCTCCTTGAAGGATCCGTCATCAAGAAGCAGAGCGAAGTACTCCCTACTCCCAATCCGAAAGTGGTAGTTACACTTCGTGCATGTAAAGAAGTTCCCCTCCAGCTGCGTCTGATGGATCATCTCCCCACACCCCTCACACTTCCTCCACAGGCCTCCTGGAATTTCCTTCTTCTGCGTCGCGACAGAGATCGTCGGTTTTGATCGCTTGAACCAGGCCATCACTACTGATGTAGGTGAACAATGAAATCTTTGAGGTAAGAGGGTTCCAGAGAAACGATATCCGCCACTTCTCCCCTCCCAAGCTTTTCGAGACCGAGAATCGCCACAGCACCTGCAGGTGTGATTACGCTACCTCCTTCGATTACTTCAGCCTGAAAATGTTTTGCGCGGAGATGCTTGTTCATTTGCTGCTCAAGCTTAGGTTTTCCCTTCGTGACGATTATTCTGCATTCCAAGGGGGGGAACTGCCCGATCTCCTCAATTGGGACGACGTGGGATTCTGTCGTCGGAGCCGCACGGCTGTCCTCTGCTCTGTAGGCACGAAAGTAGAACTCACCCCTTTTTGCATCGATGATCGTAAGGAATTCGGAACCACTGCGGACTTGCCCGCTCAGGCAGGCAGAGGCAGCAAGAGCATCCAGAGTCGAGATACTCACCAGTGGACGATCCGCAGCAAGCGCAAATCCCTTCGCTACGCTGACTCCAATGCGTAGTCCCGTAAACGAGCCTGGACCTATGGACACGGCAATCCCATCCAGCTGCTGAAGCGATAAGTCAGAGCGCGTGAGCAAATCCTGGGTCAGGGAGACGACGCTCTCCGAGTAAAGGTTTTGGTCAATGAGAACAAAGGGCTGCGAGGCCTTCTCCTTATCGAGTAGGGCAACTTCCGTCTCGCCCAGTGCCGTTTCAATGCCCAGAATCTTCATCTCATGAATTACCTACTTTCTCAATCTTGACCTCTCTGGTGTTCGGATCGTCTAAAAACCGGAGTGTCACGTCATATCGGTGCTGAGGCAAAAGTGAACGTGCAACATCCGCCCACTCGATCAAGCAGATCCCACGGCCGTAGAAATAGTCTTCCAAGCCGAGGTCGTGGATTTCGTTCAGCGAGTTGATGCGATAGAAGTCGAAGTGGAATACGGAGAACGAGCTTTTCCCGTTCCGAGAGCCCTTGTACTCGTTCATGAGAATGAAAGACGAGCTGGCCACGACTTCTTCGATGCCGAGACCAAGGCACACACCCTTCACGAATTGAGTCTTGCCTGCGCCGAGTTCACCATAGAGGGCCAGGATGTCGCCCACGTCGAGCCCTCGTGCAAACTCCTTCGCGAGCGCAATGGTCTCGTCTGGACTGAACGTAACGAAGGTACCAATCACCAAGCTTGGCTTTTGCTGCACCGGAATGTTCGTCCGCTCCACTCTATCCTTTCGAAGCCATGGTAATCACAGGAAGGATCATTTCTTCCATCGAGATGCCGCCATGCTGAAAACTATCTCTGTACTGGCTTAGATACTTGTGATAGTCTGTAGGATATACGAAGTAATAGTCCTCTTTCGCGATCAGATAGTTGACCGTGACTCCACGCTTTGGGAGCTTAAAGTCCGCTGGGTCCTTGACAAAGATCGCCTGCCGCTCATCGCACTTCAGATTCCGACCGTATTTATATCGGAGGCTTGTCGACGCCTCCCGATCTCCTAGGACTCTTGCACCTCTCAGACTTCGTACACTTCCATGGTCCGTAGTCACGATGACTCTGATGTTCTCTTGCGTTGCTAAGGCGCGGAACATGCCAAGCAGTGAGGAGTGGAGGAACCACGCCCTCGTCAAGGATCGATAGGCAGACTCGTTGGGTGCAATTTCCCTCAGAATCTGTGAGTCGGAGCGGCTGTGGGCAAGCATGTCGACAAAATTCACCACGATCGTGGTGAGCCGATTCTGGCAGAGGCCAAGGATATTCTGTTCCGTGCTCCGTCCGACGTCTGCATCGAGGATCTTGATGTACTTCGGCTCAGGACGGAGGGAGATGTGTTTCCGTTCGAGAAGTTTGTCAAGCAGTTGCCGCTCGTATCGATTCCGGCTGTTCTCATCGTCCTCGCCCGATTGCCACAGGTCTGGGTACCGTTGCTCTATCTCGTTGGGAAACAATCCGCTGAAGATCGCGTTTCGAGAGTAAGGTGTAGCCGTCGGAAGGATTGAACAGTAGTAGTTCTTGGTGATGTTGGGCAGGTCCTGCAGAACCTCTTCCATCACAAGCCACTGATCCAAACGCAGGCAGTCGATCACAAAGAAGAACACAGACTGTTTCTCCGAGAGCGCCGGGATCACGTAGTTCGTTACAACATCGACCGATAGAGGCGGACGTTTCTCTGGCTGTTCAAGCCAGAGCTTGTAATTCCGTTCCATGAATTTTCCGAACTCGACATTGCACTCCTTCTTCTGGTCCGTCAGGGTTTGCTGCAAACCGAGTTCTGGGTGT